>PKTY01000200.1 GCA_002869725.1 Desulfuromonas sp.
CAACTGGCTCGGTTGTCGGACCGGTGAAGAAGTCGCCGATTTCTCTGAAACTATGACCCTGCAGTACAAGCGGACCGAGGTGATGCGCTACGGTGAAAACCAGCACCAGAAAGCGGCTTTTTACGTCGAGAAGAATATCTCGGAATCTTCGATCGCGACCGCGAAGCAGTTGCAGGGCAAACAGCTCTCCTATAACAATATCGCCGATACCGACGCGGCGCTCGAGTGCGTTAAGCAGTTTGCAGAAGGACCGGCCTGCGTTATCGTCAAGCACGCCAACCCGTGCGGCGTTGCCTATGGCGATGCCCTGCTCGAGGCCTACGAGCGGGCGTTCAGTACCGATCCGGAATCGGCTTTCGGTGGTATTATCGCCTTCAATCAGAAACTCGACGCGGCAACGGCACAGGCGATTGTCGATAAGCAGTTTGTCGAGGTCATCATCGCTCCGGAAGTTGACGCAGCAGCTATCGAGATTGTGGCGGCGAAGAAAAATGTCCGACTGCTTGAGTGCGGTACGTGGCCAGAAAATCCGTCGGCACGTTTCGATTATAAAAAGGTCAACGGCGGCATGTTGGTTCAGGACTGCGACCTCGACCTCTATGCTGATCTGAAGGTGGTGAGCAAGCGGCAACCGTCCGAAAAGGAGATGGAGGACCTGCTCTTTACCTGGCGGGTGTCAAAGTTCGTCAAGTCGAACGCAATCGTCTACGGCAATGACGGGATGACCATCGGCGTAGGTGCCGGCCAGATGAGCCGGGTGAATTCGGCCCGCATTGCCGCGATCAAGGCCGAGCATGCCGGGCTCGAGGTTAAAGGGTCGGTTATGGCCTCCGATGCCTTTTTCCCGTTCCGCGACGGTATCGACAACGCAGCCGCCGCGGGTATTGCCGCCGTGATTCAGCCGGGCGGATCGATCCGGGACGAAGAGGTAATTGCCGCTGCCGACGAACATGGAATGGCGATGGTGTTTACCTCGATGCGGCATTTCAGGCATTAAGAAAGTTGGACTAGAAGTATATTTACCCGATTAGTCTATAAGGAGCTTGAATTGTGAAAATACTGGTTGTCGGTGGTGGTGGTCGTGAACATGCTTTGATCTGGAAGATTAAGCAGTCGCCTCTGGTTGATAAAATATACTGTGCTCCTGGCAACCCGGGAATTGCAGGATTGGCCGAATGCGTCGCGCTTGCCGCAGATGATATCGATGGTCTTCTTGCTTTTGCCAGGGAGAAAGGGATTGATCTGACCGTGGTCGGTCCGGAAGTTCCGCTGACCATGGGGATCGTCGATGTCTTTCAATCCGCCAGGTTGAAAATTTTCGGTCCGAACAAGGCGGCGGCGCAAATCGAGGGGAGTAAGGGGTTCTCGAAAGACCTGATGGCCCGCTACGATATTCCGACAGCCGCATATCAGAGCTTCACTGACCGCGATGCCGCAGTCGCCTATATCGAGGAGCAGGGTGCCCCGATCGTGGTCAAGGCGGACGGGTTGGCTGCTGGCAAGGGGGTCATTGTCGCCATGGACGTCGAGCAAGCGGTCAGTGCTGTTGACGATATCATGCTCGACAAGGTGTTCGGTGCGGCCGGTGCGAGCGTCGTTATTGAGGAGTTCATGGCGGGGGAGGAGGCCTCCTTTTTTGCTTTTACCGACGGGGAAAATATACTGCCGCTCGCCTCCTCGCAGGATCACAAGCCGGTCTACGATGATGACAAAGGGCCAAACACCGGTGGTATGGGCGCCTATTCGCCGGCGCCGGTAGTGACCGACGAAATCAGAGAACAGATCATTGAAAAAATCGTCAGGCCGACGATTGCCGGCATGGCGAAGGACGGTTGCCCTTACGTCGGGATCCTTTACGTCGGACTGATGATCAAGGATGGCATGGCCCGGGTGGTCGAATTCAATGCCCGTTTCGGTGATCCGGAAGCCCAGCCACTTTTGGTGCGGATGAAATCCGATATCGTGCCGGTACTGATCGAATGTGCCGAAGGCAACCTGACCAAATCGGAATTGGAATGGCATGACAAGGCAGCGGTCTGCGTGGTCATGGCTTCTGGAGGTTACCCGGGCTCTTTTGAAAAAGGCCTGCCGATTTCGGGTTTGGATGATGCGGCAAAGCTCGATGACCTGATCGTTTTTCATGCCGGGACCGTGGCAAAAGGTGGCCAGGTTGTTAACAACGGGGGGCGGGTGCTTGGCGTTACCGGGTTGGGTGACACCGTCGCCTCGGCGATCGAGAAGGCGTATCAGGGGGTGGAGTTGATCACCTGGCAGGATGTCCATTATCGAAAGGATATCGGAAATAAAGCGCTTTCAAGATGATCCGATATGAAACCATTCTTTTCTACCCCACTGCCTGATCTGTTCGTTGCAATTGTACTTTTGGTCCTATCTTTTGCGGTATATGGCAACACCATTGGCAACGGTTTTGTCCTTGATGATAATTCCTATATCGAAGGGAATTACCTTCTTCGAAGTCTCGATAATATCCCGAAGTTTTTCAATGTTCCGGAAGATGCCAAAGTAGAGGATTTGCCAGCCGGGTTTTTAAAGGGAAGAAATATGCGATGGGTTACCTATGCTGTCGATTATGCGATTGGCGAGGGAAACCCCAGTGCGTTCCATGTATCAAATATCCTCTGGCACTTTTTTGCCGGTTTCGGTCTCTACTTACTGGTCAAATTGTGGTTTGATTCTCAGGTGCTGGCGCTCCTTGCAGCAACTATCTTTCTGGTTCACCCGATTCAAACAAATGCAGTTGCGTACATATTCGCCCGTAAAGATATCCTTGCGGGAGGTTTCGGTGTGTGGGCGATTTACTACTGGCAGAGGTTCTATCATTCTAAGAAGGTATTCTTCCTTATTACCAGTTTTCTTCTTCTGGTTGTCGCATATCTGTCCAAGGAATCTGCAGCTGTAATTCCTGCGATAATTGCAATGACTTGGCTGCTAATTGAAAAACCTATCTTGTCTTTTCGACAGTTAAAGGATCTTAAAGCTTTACAATGTTTCTGTGGTTTAATGTTCTTCTGCTTTATTGCTCTTATTGCTTACCAGAAGCAAGGGACCATTCTATTTGTTTTTAAAGGGGGAGCGACTAGCTTCGTTGAGGGCGGCGAAGGTTTGGTTAATGCCAACCTTTCGTTTGCCAATGTGGTTCTCTTTTACTTCTATAAAATGATCCTTCCGGTCAACCTTCTTGCTGATTATCGGGGCGTGTTCAGCTTTAGCCTCTACCCTGAAAGTTACGGTTGGCCCGTCTCGTTTGTTTTTACCGTTTCGTTTTTTGCTTTAACCTATTATCTG
>PKTY01000043.1 GCA_002869725.1 Desulfuromonas sp.
CCCTTCGCCTCAGGAGCGGTCTTCTGGTAGACGTGCTGCAGGTTGGTCGTCTTGCCACACAGCCCGGGGCCGTAGTAGACGATCTTGCAGTTAATCTCACGCGAAGCGTAGTTAATGAAAGACATAACCCTGGACCTCAGCTGAACAGGCTATCGATATCGTCATCGGTGATCTCGGCAAAAGGACTGTCGGTGCCACCGGACTGCTCGGCAGCTTCAGCCTTTTTGGCAAGGTCGGCAAAAATCATCGACAACTCGTCGCTGGCCTTCTTGACCCGCAGGCGAACTAGGCCTAGAGAGCTGCGGTGGTCAAAGATCACCACCAGAATCACGCGCTGTCCGACAATCGAAATGTGGATATTGTCCTTTTCCCCCTCATGGAAAAGTATCGAGAACTCCTTCTCGCCGATCAGTTTGGCAAGACCGCCAGTCGCAGCGATATTTCCGGCCGTTAGAGATGCCAGGCTCGTCGTATCGAGATCCTCGGTCTCACCACATCCAGCGATCAGCTGCCCATTTTTGTCCACCAGAAAGATAACCTTGGCATTGGACTCCCGCAGCAGCTTTTCAATAACGACACTGATCCGCTTGAACTCCTCATCGTACATGACGAATGAAGACTGTTGTGGACCAAGCATGCACTCTCTCCTTGAAAATCAGGGTTTAGACCAGAGATTTATATAGCACTTCACTCTGCCATGTACAAGGGCTTTTCCTGTTCGACAGATCAGGAGCCCGGCCAGTGAGTGTCAGGGCATTAAAAACTCCCGGCGCCAAAGACGCCGGGAGTCTGGTTAAAGCCGAGAATAAAGCTGACCGCTTATTTTTTGCCGCAATCGGCCTGCAACTCGGACAGCTTTTTGTAGAGGTCATAGCGGGTGGCAATATCCTTGGCCGCAGCCTCGAGCAGAGCATCGGCGTTCTCGGGGTTAGTTTTCTTGAGAACGCGGAAACGGTTCTGATTCTTCGCAAAATCGGCGAAACTGATGCTCGGGTCTTTGCTATCCATCTGCAACGGGTTCTTGCCTTCTTCGGCAAGACGGGGATCGTAGCGGAATAGCGGCCAGTGACCACAGGCCACGGCTTCCTTGCAGTTGTCCACGGCGGTCGTCATGTTGATGCCATGAGCGATACAGTGGCTGTAAGCGATGATCAGCGACGGGCCGTCGTAGGAGTCGGCCTCGAGCATTGCCTTGACCACCTGAGCAGGATTGGCTAGTGAGACCCGGGCGACGTAGATGTTGCCATAGGTCATCGAGATCATGCTGAGGTCTTTCTTTGGCATCTGCTTGCCACCGGCGGCAAATTGGGCAACTGCACCGAGTGGGGTCGACTTGGAGGCCTGACCGCCGGTGTTGGAGTAGACCTCGGTATCGAGGACCAGGACGTTGACGTTTTCTCCGGAAGCAAGGACGTGGTCGAGGCCACCGTAACCGATATCGTAGGCCCAGCCATCGCCACCATGGATCCAGACTGACTTGACGACCAGGTAGTCGGCATCGACCAGCAGCGGCCTGGCGGTTTCGTGGGTACATTTACCGAGGATCGACTTCAGTTCGCTGACGCGCCCGCGCTGGGCCTCGATTTCCGGCTGGGAGTCCTGAGTGCTGGCGAGGACCTCCTTCTTGAGGTCAGCTTTGCCGGCACAGGCGGCGCAACCACAGTCGATGTTCTTGGTCAGCAACTCCTTGGCATAGGCAGCGGTCTTGTCGATCGCGAGGCGGAAACCGTAACCGAACTCAGCGTTGTCCTCGAACAGCGAGTTGTTCCAGGTCGGGCCGCGGCCGTCTTTGCGGGTCGACCAGGGAGTGGTCGGCAGGTTACCACCACAGATCGACATGCAACCGGTCGCGTTGGCGACATACATACGATCACCGAACAGCTGGGAACAGAGCTTGACGAAAGGGGTTTCGCCGCAACCGACACAGGCGCCGGAGAATTCGAACATCGGCGGTAGGAACTGGCTCCCCTTCACGGTGGCGCGGTTAAACAAGCTCTCGTCGGGGTCAGGCAGTTTGATGAAGAATTCGAAGTTGGCCGCTTCTTTCTCACGCAGCGGTGCCTGCGGCGTCATGTTGATCGCCTTGACCCCCTCTTCGGTTTTGCTCTTTGCCGGGCAGTTGTGGACACAGGCGCCACAGCCGGTGCAGTCTTCGGGAGCAACCTGCAGGGTGTATTTTTTGCCCTCGAGCTCTTTGCCCTTGGCATCAACCGACTTGAAGGTCTCCGGGGAGCCCTTGAGTTCGGACTCCTCGTAGAACTTCATACGGATCGCAGCGTGCGGGCAGACAAACGAGCAGATACCACACTGGATGCAGAGGTCCTGTTTCCAGACCGGGATATTTACGGCAATGTTACGCTTCTCGACGCGGGCGGTGCTGGTCGGGAAGGTACCGTCGGCCGGCATCGCCGAGAGCGTCAGCTTGTGGCCGACACCGTCGATAATCGGACCGAGGGTCTTCTGGACCATCTCGCTGAAGCCCTCCCACCTGCCGGATAGCATCTCGATGGAGCTGTCGGCCGTCGTAGGGACACTGACCTCGAAGATGTTTTCGAGAGCGACGTCAACCGCCTGGTTGTTCATGTTGACAACCTTCTCACCCGACTTGCCGTAGGTCTTAACGATGGCGTCCTTGATCTCGGCAATCGCCGTCTCGAGCTTGATGACGTTTGAGATCTTGAAGAAGGCGGTCTGCATGATCACATTGATACGGGAGCCGAGGCCGATCTGCTCGCCGAGGCGAACGCCGTCGATGACGTAGAACTTCAACTTCTTGTCGATGATCTGCTGCTGAACCATCTTCGGCAGGTGGCCCCAGATCTCGTCCTTGGTGAAGGGGGAGTTGAGCAGGAAGGTTGCGCCCTCCTTGGCGTTGGTAAGCATGTCGTACTTCTCGAGGAAGGAGAAGTTGTGACAGGCGACGAAGTCAGCGCTGGTGACCAGGTAAGGCGCGCGGATCGTCTGCTTGCCGAAGCGCAGGTGGCTGGTGGTCATGCTGCCGGCCTTCTTGGAGTCGTAGACGAAGTAGGCCTGCACCTCGTTGTCGGTGGTGTCGCCGATGATCTTGATCGAGTTCTTGTTGGCACCGACTGTACCGTCGGAGCCGAGGCCGTAGAACATCGCGGAATAGCCGTCGAAGGGGACGCTGTAGCCCGGATCGAAATCGATGCTGCGGCCGGTGGCGTCGTCCTTGATGCCGATCACGCAGTTGTTCATCGGCTTGTCCTTGGAGAGGTTGTCGAAAACGGCCTTGGCCATCCCGGGGCTGAACTCGTAGGAGCCCAGACCATAGCGGGCGCCGA
>PKTY01000112.1 GCA_002869725.1 Desulfuromonas sp.
GACCACCGAATCCAAACTCATTGAAAATATTGCCGAAGTCGAAATTTCGAAAGATGTCTTCCTGACTGAAGCGCTGGTGAAATTCACTGTCGCCAAACTGGTCGTAATGACGCCTCTTTTCCGGTTCGGAAAGGACCGCATAAGCTTCGGTAATCTCCTTGAAGCGTTCCTCGGCCCGTTTGTCTCCGGGGTTTTTGTCGGGGTGATACTTGATTGCCAGCTTGCGGTAGGCTTTTTTGATCTGCTCAGCAGACGCGGACTTGTAAACCCCAAGTACGGCGTAATAATCCTTGGCCATGGTGTTCCCTCGTTGTTGATAGTTCAGGCAGGGTCAATATAGTGACGGTGTGGTTGAAAAACAAGCCTCAGCAATCCCCGCTGGTGACTGTCTCGAAACTCCCTCTGCTCTGAAGATCAGTCACTGTCTTGTCGATGCCAGTTGTCCAGGTTGCCTTGAATGAAGTCGATGATCTGCTGATGCTCTGCGGTGCCGCGGCCGCTGACGTGTAGCGGTTCACCAAAAGCGAAATGGATGGTACGGGACGGGATGATCGGTCCATAGTCCTTGTGCAGTTGGCCAGGGGACCAGGCCCACGTCAGCAGGGCCAGAGGGATGACCGGAACGTTGTTTTTGAGCGCCAGCTTGATGCCGATACTGTTGAACTGAGTCGGGTCGAACTGTACGGTTCGGGTATGCTGCGGAAAGATCACCAGAGAGTAACCCTCGGCCAGCCTCTTGCCCCCCTCGTTCATAACGGTTTTCAGGTCCTCGCGGGGGTTGACCCGGTCGACCACCACCGGGTTGCGGCTGCGCATGACATGACCAAAGACCGGATATTCGGTCAGACTGCGTTTGACCACGAAGGTCAAATCCTCGACCCAGGGCATGATCAGCGACGGTAGAACGAAAGTCTCCAGAGTGCTCATGTGGTTGCCGATAAAAATGCACGGCCGGTCGATTTTGCGTAACTGCTCGATGCCGGTGACCCGAAGTCGGCAGCCGACTGTCTCCAGGCTGCGCACGATATTGAGGCTGCTTTCGCACCAGTGGCGGCTGTCATAACGACCTGAACTGGCCTGACGGCTGGCCCGCCAGACGACACCGATTGCCTTGGGGTAAAAGGTGAGGGTTGGCAGGGCCGACGCCAGCCAGTCGGGTTTCGATGCGGGCGAAATATAGCTATCGCCTGTAAAGAAAGGGGTAAATCCATGGTGTGGAGTCATGGGCTTGACATCCTTAAATGATGAAAACGGAACAGATACAGGCCGGCCAACATGCCGAGGCCGGCCGCCACAAACAGGATTTCCAAGTTGAACCATTGACCAATATAGCCCAACAACAGTGATCCTGCAAAAACTCCACAATCGATACTTCCGGTAAAAATGCCGGTCGCTTTGCCGCGGGTTTCCACCGGCTGGTCGCGCACCGCCATGGTGTTCAGCGTTGGGNACCGCCATGGTGTTCAGCGTTGGAAAGAGCAGGCCATGCCCTGTTCCGGCGCAGAAACCGGCCAGAGTGAATACGCTTTGGCCCGAGGTGAAGGGGAGCAGCAGCAGACCAGATGCGTACAGACCGAGACCATAAGGGAGGAGTCGATTGTCTCCGTAGCGGTCGGCGAAGCGCCCACCGACAAAGCGGGTTGTGATGGCGCCGGCCGAGTAGGCCAGGTAATAGAGTGAGATGACTCCGAGCTGCTTCTGCTCGGCCAGGGGGGCGACAAAATTTCCGGTACCGGCCAGTCCGAGGCCGAACAGCAGGCTGAGCAGGGCAATCACCAGGAAGCGCCCCTGCTTGAGCAGGACAAAAAAGGGCGTGCCAACCCGGCGCTGGTGGCTGAGGTAGCTTTCCGGCAGCGGTTGGTGAACCAGCAATGCGATGCCGGCCAGTCCGGCTGCAGTCAGAAAAAGGCCGTGATAACCGAACCTGGCGAGCACCGCCTCGGCCAGCAAAGGCCCGACAGCCACCCCGATCAGCCCGGAGATGCCGAACATGCCGATCCCCTCGTTGAACCTGCTTTTGGGAATTACATCGGCCATGTAGGTAAAAACCGCGGTAAAGCAGACCCCCATGCCGATGCCGTGGAGGATTCTCAGGGCCAGAAAAAGGGTGTAGAAACGGCCGAGAGGGTCGACCAGGGCCAGGTAAAGCAAGGGTGAGCCGAGCATCACCAGGCTGCCCAGGGTGTAGCTGCGCTTGCGGCCGATGCGGTCGATCATCTCCGAAACCCAGGGGCGGCACAGAGCCGAGGCCAGGGCGAAGATTCCCATCAGCAGACCGATATCTGCCTGGTCGCCTCCCTGGTCGATGATATAGAGCGGGAGCAGAAACAGGGCGCTGAAACTGGCAGTGTGCGTCAGGTTGGCCACGGCCATGGCCCAGAAAGCGGGGGTGTAGATCATCGGTTATCGTCCCTGTCTCAAAGTGTGGGCATTCTGAACCTGTGATGCCGGGGAGTCAAGGTAGATGGCGTCGTCAAAATCCGCCCTTTACCCTTTAACCGCTCGGCGTTTTGCGTTATCTTGCCCGCATCAATACTTTTCGAAAGTTGCCTGCCCATGTCCCGAAAATTCTCTGCCATTCTGCTTGAGGACTACCTGCCCCCCGCCTATCTGGTCGAAAAGGTCGACCTCTGCTTCGAACTGCAGCCGAGCGCGACACGAGTCCGTTGCCGCTTGCAGATGTTCGCCAATCCGCACTACCCGAAGCCGCACGGTCCGCTGCATCTCGATGGAAGCCGTCTGGAGTTGCTGACGGTGCGACTCGCAGGCCGGGAACTCTCGCCCGACCAATACCGACTGAGCGACGAGGGGCTGTCGATTGACCAGGTCCCCGACTGTTTTGAGCTCGAAACCGAGGTCCGTATCGACCCTGAAGGCAACAGTGCTCTGGAAGGACTGTATCGCTCCAGCGGGATCTACTGTACTCAATGCGAAGCCCAGGGGTTCCGCAAGATCACCTACTACCCGGACCGGCCGGATGTGATGGCGCGGTTCAGCACCACCCTGATTGCCGATCCGGTCGCCTGCCCGATACTCCTTTCCAATGGCAACCTGGTTTCATCGACAACCCTCGATGATGGACGTAGCAAAGTGGTCTACGACGACCCATTCCCCAAGCCGAGCTACCTGTTCGCACTGGTGGCCGGCCGTCTGTCAGCCATCGAAGACAGTTATCGAACCCGCTCGGGGCGAGAGGTCAAGCTGCAGATCTTTGTCGAGGAGAGCAACCTCGATCAGTGTCAACACGCCATGCGGTCCCTCAAGCACGCCATGAACTGGGACGAGAAGGTCTATGGGCTGGAATGCGATCTTGATGAGTACAAGATTGTAGCGGTCGATGATTTCAACATGGGGGCGATGGAGAACAAGGGGCTTAACGTCTTTAACTCCAAGTATGTGCTGGCTCGCCCGGAACTTGCCACCGATGGCGATTTCCTGGGGATTGAAGCGGTTGTCGCCCACGAGTACTTCCACAACTGGACCGGAAATCGGGTCACCTGCCGCGACTGGTTTCAGCTGAGCCTCAAGGAAGGCTTGACGGTCTTCCGCGACCAGGAGTTCTCGGCTGACATGGGGTCAAGGGCGGTCAAGCGGATTGCCGATGTGCGCCTGCTGCGCAACGCTCAGTTCCCTGAGGATTCCGGGCCGATGGCTCATCCGGTGCGACCGGAGTCTTATGTCGAGATCAACAATTTCTATACGGCCACTGTCTACAACAAGGGGGCCGAGGTGATCCGTATGTATCGGACGCTGCTCGGCGAAAAAGGGTTCATGGATGGAGTGCGACTCTACCTCGAGCGCCACGATGGACAGGCGGTGACCACCGACGACTTTCTGGCGGCCATGGCCGATGCCAACCAGGCTGACCTTGATCAGTTCAGACGCTGGTACAGTCAGGCGGGCACGCCGGTGGTCGAGGTGCGTGGCGACTACGATCAAGACGCCCGCGAATTCCGCTTGCACATCCGCCAGAACTGCCCGCCGACTCCCGGGCAATCCGACAAGGAACCGTTTCTATTCCCCCTGGAGGTTGGGCTTCTCGGCCCGGACGGCTGTGATCTGCCGTTGCAGTTGGCTGGTGAGGATGCTGCGACTGGAACCAGCCGGGTCCTCAGGGTGACGGCCACCGAGCAGACCTTCGATTTTGTCAACCTGGATGGACCTCCCCTGCCATCGTTGTTGCGCGGCTTTTCGGCCCCGGTGCGGCTCTCTTATCCTTACAGCAATGAGGATCTGGCCTTCCTGCTCGCTAACGATAGCGACCTGTTCAACCGTTGGGAAGCCGGCCAGCGACTGGCCGGCGCCATGCTGCTGGAGATGGCCGCCGACAGTTACGACGGTTGGCAGGCGGAAGTTCCGGACCATTTTATTACAGCCTGTTCCGCGGTTCTCAATGACCGAACGGCCGATCCGGCCTTGCGGGCTCTGGTCCTGACCCTGCCGGGTGAAACCGAACTGGCTGAACAGATGCGTCCGGCCGATCCGCTGGCCATTCACCAGGCCCGCCAGCAGACCCGCAGAATCCTGGCCGGGCGGCTGGAAGACGATTTCATCAAGGTGATGGAGGCTAGCCGGGAGCGCGGCTTGTACCAGCTGACCGCTACAGCTATCGGATGTCGCAGCCTCAAAAACCTCTGTCTGGCCTATCTGGCGCTGCTTGAGACCGATGCGGCTGATTCACTCTGTTTCGAACAGTTTGTCGAAGCCGACAACATGACCGACCGACTCGCCGCCTTGAGCTGTTTTGCCCACGGCTCGCTCAGGCGGCGCGAAGAGGTTTTGGATGCCTTCTATCATCAGTTCGAGGAGTTTCCGCTGGTCATCGACAAGTGGCTGACAATGCAGGCGACCAGCCCGCTGCCGGGAACTTTGTCGCGTGTCACCGAGCTGATGGGCCATCCCGCGTTCAGTATCAGAAATCCGAATCGGGTGCGGGCCCTGATCGGAGCGTTCGCTCACGGCAACCCCGTCCATTTTCATGCCGCAGACGGTTCTGGATACCGTTTTGTCGCCGATCAGGTACTGGCTCTCGACCAGCTCAACCCACAGACGGCGGCTCGGCTGGTCGGCCCCTTGAGTCGCTGGCAGCACTATCAGGAGGACCGACAGCAGCTGATGCGTTTTGAGTTGGAGCGGATTCGCTCTGCGGCAAGGCTGTCACGGGATGTGGGTGAAATTGTCGAGAAGAGTCTTGAGCAACAACCGAGTTGACGGTTGTTTGGCATCCCCGGGAGAATTCGCCATGTTCAGGGAAAGTGAAAGCCTGATTGTCGGTTGTGGAGATGTCGGCGTGCGGGTTGCCAGGCTGATTCAGGCGGTCGGCGGCTCTGTCGTGGGGTTGGCTCGTTCTGCGCAGAGCGAAAAGCGATTGCAAAGCTCGGCAATCGAGCCGGTGGCCGGAAACCTCGACGACCTCTCAACTCTGAACGATTTGCCCCTGGCGGATCGACTGGTCTTCTATCTGGCCCCGCCTCCGGGGGGAGGCCCCTTCGACACCCGCATGCGCAACTTCTGTGCGGCGGCCAGCCACGGACAGCCCCCTCAGAAGGTTATCTACATGAGCACCAGCGGGGTTTATGGCGACTGCGGTGGCCAATGGGTGACGGAGGAGACGCCGGTCAACCCCCAGACCAGCCGAGCCGAGCGCCGAGTCGATGCCGAGCGGGCTGTCACGACCTGGGGACGATCTCAGGGTGTCGCTGTGGTGATCCTGCGGGTCACCGGAATCTACGGTCCGGGGCGTCTGCCGTTGGCCCGCTTGCAGCAGGGTCACCCGCTGTTGCGCGAGGATCAGTCGCCGCCAACCAATCGGATTCATGCCGACGACTTGGCTCAAGTCTGTCTGGCGGCTGCCGAGAAGGCTGAAGATGGAGCCATTTTTAATATCAGTGATGGCCAACCGGGGACCATGACTCAATATTTCAACGCGATGGCCGACCTGCTCGCTCTACCGCGTCCGCCCCAGATCGACATGGAAGAGGCCAAAAAGGTTATGAACCCGATGATGCTCTCTTATCTTACCGAAACGCGACGTATGGATAACCGCAAAATGATCGAAAATCTCGGGGTCTCGTTGCAGTTTCCAGATCTCGATGCGGGACTGAAAAATATTGTAGACCAGCTTGATGCGCCCAATATGGGATACCTGGGTTCGGTGGGGCATTGAGTCTTTTTGATAGGTGCGAGTGGAGGTAAACGTGAGAGAAATCGCAATTATTGGCGCAGGGATATCTGGCTTGGCGACCGCCCACGCTATAGAGCGCTTAGCTGAGGACGCCGGAATTGCCGTCAACCTGACGGTTTATGAGCGGGAAGAGCGTTCTGGAGGAAAGATCTGGAGCATCAAGGAGGACGGTTATCTGTGCGAATGGGGCCCGAACGGGTTTCTCGACAACAAGCCGATGACTCTCGAACTGTGCGGCCGGCTCGGAGTCCGTGATCGCCTTGAGCGCTCCAATGACAACGCCCGTAAACGGTTTATTTACAGCGGCGGTCTCCTCAACCGACTCCCCGAAAACGGGCCGATGTTCCTGCAGTCAAAGCTGATCAGCTGGCCGGGAAAGTTTCGTCTGGCCATGGAGCCGTTCATTGGTAAACGTATCGATGGTGCTGATGAAACCCTTGCCGAGTTTGCCCGGCGCCGGCTTGGCCCGGAGGCCCTCGACAAGCTGATCGGCCCGATGGTCTCCGGGATCTTTGCCGGGGACCCTGAAACCATGAGTCTTAAGAGCTGTTTCCCGCGTATCCACGAACTGGAGCAGGAGTATGGCGGGTTGATCCGTGCCATGCTCAAGCTGGCCAAGCAGAAGAGGGCCGAGCGCAAGGCGGGTAAACAGGTGGCCAGCGCTGCTGGCCCCGGTGGCGTGCTGACCTCTTTTGTCAGTGGCATCCAAGAGTTGACCAACGCCACGGTCTCTGGGCTGCGCGGCCAGGTCAAGACCGGCGCTGCCGTCACCGAACTCAAGCCATTAAGCGACGGTTGGCAGCTGACTCTGGCTGACGGCAGCAAGGTAGAGGCGGAGTTGGTGGTCTCCGCGGCCCCGGCCCATATTCTCAAAGAGCTGGTTGCCGGTTTCGATGGTGAACTCAGGGAATTGCTGGCCGCCACCCCCTATGCGCCGATGAACGTGATCTGCTTCGGTTATGAACGACAGAAGATCGCCCGTGATCTCGACGGCTTCGGTTATCTGATTCCGAAAAAAGAGGGGTGCGCGATTCTTGGAACCCTCTGGGATTCGAGCATCTTTCCGCAACGAGCCCCCCAGGGTCATGTGCTGCTGCGCTCGATGATGGGTGGGGCGACCAACCCGAAAGCCATCGATCTGTCTGATGCTGAGGTCAAACAAAAGACCATGGATGAACTGCGCAAGATCATGGGGATTGCTGCCGAACCTGACTTTGTGCGGATATTCCGCCATCAGCGGGCCATCCCCCAGTACACGGTCGGCCATGCCAAGCGTCTGGAAGGGATTTTGTCGAGGCTTGTGGGGCATCCGGGGCTGCTGGTCACCGGCAATGCATTTTTCGGGGTTGGTCTTAATGACTGCGTCAATGCCGCGAACCAGGCCGGGGATCAGGTCGTGAAGAGACTCGGGGTCACCGGGTAAGTAGACTACGTTATCCACCCTCCCTCGATGGGAGGGTGTTGCTGTCCTGTCGCAGACTCGGGTCGAATTGGGGGGGAGTGATCCAGAGCAGACCGGTGGCGACCTTGCAAGCCTCCAGGGGCATTCTCAGGGGATCATTTACTCTTCCTGCGGAAAAGGTCGGTCTTTAGGCTGGAAACCCGGTCTAGAAAGAGCAGGCCGTCGAGGTGATCGATCTCGTGCTGGATAGCGACCGCTTCGAAGCCGCTCGCCTCCACAAAACGCAGCCGCCCGGTGCGGTCGACAAATTCGACCACAATGCGCTCGGCACGATCGACGTTGCCGGTGTAGTCCGGTACGCTCATGCACCCTTCGCGCATTGTCTTGTTCCCCGACTTTTCGATGATTTCAGGATTGACCATCTCCAGCAAGCCGTGGTTGTTGTCTCTGCCGAGCTTACTTTGCGAAACGTCGACCACGACCACTCGTCGTGAAATTCCGATCTGTGGCGCGGCGACTCCTACCGAATGACCGGCATCGACCATGGTATCGACCAGATCCTGAATCACCTCGACAACTCCGGCATCAATCTCCTCGATCAGTTCGGCAACCTGTTTAAGTATCGGGTCTGGGTAGACCCGGATGGTACGGACTGCCATGGCCTAGAGTTCCACAGTGGGGATGGTGCGGACATTGATATCGACCTGCAACTCTTCGCGGATCGGTACCAGCCAATCGTTGACATCCTGTTCGCCGATTTCTGGCGGTAGCACCGCTTCGATGACCATCACGTAGACCGGGCGCTCAGTGCTGCCGACCAGCTTGGTGTTGAGGTCGGTGATGTTGATCTGCTTGTCGCCGAGGGCCTTGGCGACATGATAGACGATACCCGGTTTGTCGGCACCGTAGACTGAAATCATGCAGATATCGCCCTCGATCTGCGACCTGATTTCCCCCCCCGGCTTCAAAACCCGCAACGCTACTGTCAGGTCGGCATCCTCCAGAGGTTTGAATGCGTCTCCGAAGCTGGTGCGGTCTTTGTATTCAGGGTGAGCGAGGATCAGGATCATGGCGAACTGGCCGCCGAGGATCGAACAGCTCGAGTCGGCGATATTGCAGCCGATGTCGAACAGGATCTCGCTGACCTGGGAAACGATCCCGGGGCGGTCACGTCCGACAATGGTCAGGGCAAAATAGTGCATGGTCTCCTCCGTTATGAATGGGGGAATCAAGGTGGCGTTACAAAAGCGCAACCACTGTAATTGAGTGCCTTCGGCGTGGCCATTCAAATCGAGATGTCCTGCGAAAACATCACGCAGTCTTTCCTCTATTTAACACAGGTTGCCGGTCTGAGGAAAATCCCAAAAATAGACGCAGCGGCAAAGGAGCGCTCATGCTCGATATCAATGATCTGCGGATCGACTATTTTCGTGGCTCCGGGCCCGGTGGCCAGCATCGCAACACCAGTGAAACCGGTGTGCGGGTGACTCACTTGCCGAGTGGTCTGGTTGCAACCGCCACCGAGTCACGCTCGCGGCACATGAATCTGCAACGGGCTCTGGCCCGACTTGAAGAGAAGCTTGCTGCCCGCAATTGCAAGCGGCGACCGCGTATCGCAACCCGTCCCAGCAAGACATCTGTCAAACGTCGGCTGGAAGGGAAACAACGTCTGAGTCACAAAAAGCAGTTGCGCCACCGGGTGAAAGCCGATGAGTGAGCTGTTGGAAACGGTCGGCTGGCTCGTGGTTCCGTTGTATGTAAGCTGCGCTTTAGGACTCCATTGATCTGTTCGCTTTTGACGTGTGCTTGTACAATGAAGGTTGTTTGCCAGAGGAAAACTCTGCGTGAAATGACGAGAGAGATTGCCGTTTAATGGCACCTCCCCGGCCTGATTTTTTGTATAAAACGTTTTTATCTTTAGCTTTTATTGATTTCCAGGTCGAACACCAGGTTGGCACGTCACATGCTTTTGATTTTGTGCAACGTTCACAATTTATTGGGAGGCGTCAATGAAAAAGCTAGCTTTTGTTCTTCTGTTTTTTGTGGCGATTTTGAGTGTCGATTGTTTTGCAAATACCGGAGATTGTGTCACTCAGACCTATGACCTGAAATATGAGTTGAAGGCAGGTAAAGATACAGGGGCTATCTATAAAATTTTGTGGGACCAGGTTTTTGTAAATGTTAGTTCAGATCATTTTGAAATTTTCGATTATATTTGTGTCGATAATTCGGAGTGTAAAATTACAATTAGATATTTAGATAAGTCGGATAACTTCAGTGGCCAATACCTAGAAGTGAAGGTTAAAAATTCTGGGAGTGATAGTGCCGATGTTGAGATAGTTAGTTATGGGAAAGTTTTTAATAAGTACGCAGTTTCAATTTATCAAAGAGTTTCAAATGTTTAGTACGATTAGTTTCTGAAATAAATTGGCTGCAGCACAGTTAAAAAGACCCCGTTGTCCACAACGGGGTCTTTTTAACTTTTGAGCTTGGAACAAGGACAGCGCTTTGAACTCCCTTGCCGTTCGCTGCAGACTCTACCCCTGTTCAAGCTTACGGGTGATCACCTTGATCGCCAGTTCTGCCGTTGCCGGGCGTAGCACGCAAGCCCCTGCCCCGAAGTGCCCACCGCCGCCGTAGTTGCGGCACAGTTCACCGACGTCGACGCTGCATGAGCGGTTAAAAATGCTGTGGCCGAGGTTGAGAGCGACAAACTTACGTTCCGGTCCCCACTGGATTCGCAGCCAGACGTTGCTGTTTGGGAAGAGCGTGTAGATCAGGAAACGGTTGCCGGCCGGCGGGTTGGCCAGGTCGCGAAAGTCGGTGACAACCACCTTGTCGTGTTCCCTGGAGTGAGCCATCAAAAAGTCCTTGAACTTCTGATTGTCATTTCTGAGCGCTCTGATCTTTTCACGAATGTCCGGTTCCCGGAGCAGGGCCGCTACGCCCTTGGAGCGAATTCGTTCGTTGAGGCTGATGAAGAACTCCCGGAAATTTCCTTTCAGGCCGGTGCGCGGGTCGATCAGGAAGCCGAGCAGAATGACCCCCTGCGGATCGAGTACGTCCTGAGTCTCAAGGTTCGCTGAGTCGAAGCGGTCAGTCTCACGGACCAGTTCGGAGAAGCGACTCAGCCGAGGGGACGCGTAGTGGTCGTAGACGACCCGGGCCACGCTCGGTGCAACCTTGTGAGCTCCCTTGAAACTCCCCTCTGGCATCACCGTGTGAGCATGGTGATCGAACCAGAGGGAGCAGTTGGGATGGTAGGGGAGGTTGGCGAGGATATCTTCGGGGGTGATGTCGACCTTGTGGTCGGTAATGTCCTGAGGGTGTACGAGCAGAATGTCGTCGATCTGCTCCATCTCTGAAATCAGCACCGAGGCTGTGAGGCCGTCGAGGTCGCCACGTGTAACCAGTCGCATAGAATCAAACATCCTTAAAGCGGTTCTGCCCCTCCCGCCGGCCATTTTTTACACGTTATTGGTGGAAAGTGCAACGGAAAGGGGTGTCGCCAAACGTCTTAACCGGTCAACCTGATCAGCAGGCCTTCGAAGAGGAGGATTGCCAACAGCAGTCCCAGGTAGAGATGTAATCCCACCCGTAGACGGGCAACAGCCGGTTCGATAAAAACAGTCCGGGCCTGAAGCTGACAGCTCCACAAGGCGAATCCAGCAGCGAGAACGACTAGCGACCCTTGTAGAACAGGCTCCTGCACTACGCCCAGTAATGGCAGCAGCAGGCTGCAACTGGTCATTGCCAGAATCCAGAAATGGCAGAGATGGAGAAGGCGCTGGTTGGTGATGGCTCGCGGCAATAGTTTGAAACCGGCCAGTTCCAGCTCGTTGCGGTCAGGAATTGACAACAGCCAGAAGTGGGGGACCTGCCAGAGCAGCATAACCAGGGCCAGTGCCATAACCTGGGGAGCAAACAGGGGGGCATCGCCAACCTGCCAGCCGATCAATAATGGCAGAATGCCGCAGGGGGTGCCGGCAATGACCGCCAGCGAGGAGATGCGTTTCATCGGGGTATAGACCAGAAGGTACCAGGCCATGGCTGTCAGGCCCAGTAACGCACTGATGACACCGCCGGTAACACTCAGCAGCATCAGGCCAGCCGAGCCGAGGGTTGCTCCGATCAAGGTCCCGGTTCGGGCGGTGAGCAGGGCGCCGGCAAGTGGGCGGTGACAGGTTCGGGTCATCAAGGCATCGGTGAAGCGCTCTGCAACCTGGTTGAGTACCGAACAGGCCGCGGCAAGCAGGAAGATTCCCCAGCCGAGTGCCCAGACTGTCAGCCAAGGGAGCATCGGGTTGGCGGCCAGCGCTGCTGCCAGGGCCGACAGGGCCACCATTGTGGCCAGTGGCAGACGGATCAGGCGGCCCAGGGCGATCAATGTTGTCATGGTGACGGTTGGGCTGGACAGGCTCATGGCAGGTCTTTAAGCCAGTCGATCAGCAGTTCGAGATTGTCATCGGAGAGGCCCGGGTAGGGAGGCATGGCCGCCGGGTAACCCTTGACAATCTCAGCGTTTGGGTTCCGGATCGCCCGCTGCAGATAGTCGTGATCAGCATTCAGAACAATCTCCTCTCCCTCCCTGGTCAGTCTGCGCTGGCTGCCGAAGAGCCCCTGGAAGGTTGGTCCGACCCGCGGCGTGCCATCAAGACTGTGACAGCCGAGGCAGCCGTTGCTGCGCGCCAGTTCCAGGCCGGGGTTGTCCTGAATAGGTAAATGGGGAGGCGGCGCTACGCTCTGCCGTTCCGGTTTGGGTTGCGAAATGGCCGAGGGAGGAGGGGCTGTCGGAGCTGTTTCGGTCAGGGACGCCAGGTAAGCGACGATCTCCGTCAGGTCCTGTTCGGCGATGCGCCCGGCATAGGCTGGCATGGCCGGCGGATACCCTTTGACGATCTCGCTGTTCGGGTCGAGAATCGAGCGTTCAAGATAGGCGGTGTCGGAGTTGCGACTGATCTCCTTGCCATTGCTGACGACAGTGATCTGCCGACCACCGATCCCCGCGAAGGACGGTCCGACCATGGGGCTGCCATCAAGAGAGTGGCAGCCGAGGCAGCCATTTTTCTTGAGCAGCTCCGGGCCGCGATCTTCGGCGGCCGGTAGGACTGAGAGCCACTCCTCAAAGTCACTTGCCGGCAGAGCTTCGACGGTGGTGATCATGTCGGCATGGCCGACCCCGCAGTACTCGGCGCAGAACAGATCATAGGAGCCTGGCTTTTCGGCGACAAACCAGGCGTAGGTCGGCATGCCTGGAACGCAGTCGCGTTTGACCCGAAAGGCTGGCACGTAGAAGCTGTGCAGGACATCCTCGGCGATCAGCTCGACTTTGACCGGTTGGCCGACCGGCACGAACAGCCGGTCAGAGGTCTTGCCGTTTTGGTAGCTGAACAGCCACGACCACATGCGGGCCGACCCTTTGACAATCATGGCGTTGTCGGGGATTCGACGCAGCGAAAGGTAGCCCTCCCAGCCGTACCAGAACATCAGCATCACCAGAATGGTCGGAATGATGGTCCAGGTCACTTCCAACCAGACGTTGTGGTCCTTCTGACTCAAGGGGACCGGTTGGCGCTTGCGGTTGTAGCGCCACAACAGATAGAGCATCGCCAGAGTGATTCCGAGCAGACTCAGGGCGCTGATGCCGAAAATGATGTAAAAAGCCTTGTCGACAGCTTCGGTGGTGGTGATGAGTGGAGTTGGATTCACGGCGAACTGCTCCCGACTAGCGATAGAGGACGTCGAAGAAGGTGAAACCGATAAAAATCGCCAGAATGGCCAGGGCTGTCATCAGCGAGAGCTTGAACAGCCAATGCTCATACTTCATATGCATGAACCAGGCGATCACCAGGCCGGCTTTGAGGCTGGCAATGCCGAGGGCGACCCAGATGTTGAGGGGGCCGAGGTTGTACTGCGCGACTCCGATGGTGACGCCGGTCAGCAGCAACAGGGCGGCCCAGACGGTAAAGAAGGTCCGGTAGGGGACGATATGGGCGTGTTGTTCGGACATCCTCTGGCTCCAATTCAAAGGGGCGGGGTAACTGCTCAGCTTGTCGCGCCTCAGACCGCAGGTCGTCGTTATCGTTTTCGCACAAAACCGGCTTCCCTGCCGATTTCGTCAACGACAACCGTTTCGCTATCGCTTTACTGACAACGTGTCGTATCCCATCCCAACTGATGCTGCACGGTCAAGAGACTTCTAATGCAGGATCAGGTAGTACAGCGGAAAGATGAAGATCCAGATCAGATCGACCAGGTGCCAGTAGAGACCGGCGTTCTCAAGAATCACCCAGTCGCCGGCATGGACTCGGCCACTTTTGATCAGACCCATGGTCCAGACCAGGATCAGGGCGCCGATCACCACGTGGATGCCGTGCAGACCGGTGGTCAGGTAATAAATGTTGAAGAAGACCATCTCTCCGGGCTGCATCTCTTTGAGGTGAGTCGACCCCGGGTAGATGCCATGGCCGATCTTGGCGCTCCATTCAAAGTATTTGTTGACCATGAACAGCGCCGCGCAGGCGACGGTTCCGCCGAGCAGTCTGAGGGTCAGCCCGACCTGGCCCTTACGCAGGGCGGTGATCGAAACGGCGACCAGCAGGCTGCTGGTCAACAGCACCAGGGTGTTGCCGCCGCCGAACCAGACGTTCAGCTCAGCACCGGCTGAAATGAATTCCCTGGGGTAGCGGGCGAGGTAGACGGCGTAGAGAATGAACAGTCCGCCGAACAGCAGGATCTCGGTGAACAGGAACAGCCACATGCCGAATTTGGCGCCGGTGTAGTCCTTGTGAGTGTGGCCGCTCATAGAATCCCCGCCTTCTTGAAGTCATAGGGTCCGTGAGTGACGATGGGGTCTTCCTCGCCGAAGTTCTCCGTCGGAGGGGGGGACGGGATCTGCCATTCGAGGCTGGCCCCACACCAGGGGTTGGCTTCGGCCGCCGGCCCCTTGAACAGTCCGCGCATCAGGTTGACGAACATCAGGATCAATCCAATGGCGAGGACCCAGGAGCCGATGGTCGCCAGCTGGTTGAGTCCGGTGAACTCCGGGACATAGTCGTAGTAGCGGCGCGGCATCCCCATCATTCCGACCACTTTCATCGAAATATAGAGGATCAGAAAACCGATGAAGATCACCCCCCAGGCAACTGTGGCCACCACCTTGTCGTACATCCGTCCGTAGATTTTCGGCAGCCAGTAGTGCATGGCGGCGAAAAAGGCCATGCCGGTGCCGCCAAACATCACAAAATGAAAATGGCCGACCACGAAGTAGGTGTCGTGGACATGGACATCGGCGGCGGCGGCACCTAGGACCAGCCCGGAAAGCCCGCCGATGGTGAACAGCAGGATGAAGGAGAGGGCGAACAAAAGGGGCGGATCGAGGAGGATCGAGCCCTGATACATGGTGGCCAGCCAGTTGAAAACCTTGATTGCCGAGGGGATGGCGACGATAAAGGTCAGAAACGAGAAGACCATCACTGCGGTGTCACTCATGCCGCTGGTGTACATGTGGTGGGCCCAGACCAGCGAGCCGGCGAAGGCGATGGCCAGGCTCGAGACGACGATCGCTTTGTAGCCGAAGGCCGGTTTGCGGGCAAAGACCGGTACGATGTCGGAGACCACCCCCATGCCGGGCAGGACCATGATGTAGACCGCCGGGTGGGAGTAGATCCAGAACAGGTGCTGAAACATGATCGGATCCCCCCCCTGGGTCGGATCGAACAGGCCGGTGCCGATCACCCGTTCAGCGAACAGCAGGGCTACGGTGATGCCGAGGACCGGGGTGGCGAGGATCTGGATCCAGGCGGTGGCGTAGAGCGACCAGGTAAAGAGCGGGATGCGCGTCCAGGTCATCCCCTCGGCCCGCAAGCGGTGGATGGTGGTGACGAAGTTGAGGCCGGTCAAAATCGATGAGAAGCCGAGGATGAAGACGGCGATGGCGGCGAGGGAGACATTGGTGCTGGTTTGGGCTGAAAACGGCACGTAAAAGGTCCAGCCAGTGTCGGGGGGGCCGCCGCCGGTAAAGAGTGAGGCTAGGGCCAGCCCCGCCCCGCCGATGTAGAGCCACCAGGAGAGCAGATTCAGTTTCGGGAAAGCGACATCGCGGGCGCCGACCTGGATCGGCATGATCAGGTTGCCGAAAGCCGCTGGAATCCCGGGAATAATGAACAGAAAAATCATGATCACCCCGTGCAGGGTGAAGGTCGCGTTGTAGGTCTGGGCGCTCATGATGGTCTCGCCCGGTGCGAACAGTTCGAGGCGGATCAGCAGGCCGAGCAGCACGCCGACGCAGAAGAAGGCGACGATGCACCAGAGATAGAGCAGTCCGATGCGCTTGTGGTCGGTGGAGAAGATCCAACCGAACAGACCCGGGCGACCTTCGGCGAGGAAGCCGCGCCCACTGTTGGCCTGAGGATAGGCAAGACTCATGATTTATGACCTCGTTGACGCTTTTTTTTGCCCCCCAGGATCAGGAAGGCGAGGAACAGAGCGAGGGTGGCCAGAATCACTGTAGCCGAAACCCGCAGCAGGTTGAAGACATAGGTCTTCTGTTCCGGGTCGAAGCTGAAGCAGAACTGCACCACCTTGCGGATGGTACTGCCGACTTTCCCCTCACGGGCCTCATAGAGCGCCAGGGTCAGATCCTTGGGGAGAACATGGGTGCCGTGCAGGTAGCGGACAATCACGCCGTCGGCGCTGACCACGAAAAAGGCGACCGGGTGCAAAAAGTCGGCGCCAACCCGCTGGAAGCGGTAGCCGGCTGCTCCGGTCAGAGCCATGATAGCAGGGCGCTCACCGGTCAGGAAACGCCATGCCTGCTGAGGATAGGCATCGTTCATGGCCGCGTAGTAGGTGTTGCGGCTGCGTTTGGCCAGTTCCGGCTGTTCCGTTTCGTCGAAACTGATGGACAGAACCTGATAGTCGGTTCCCCCTTCAAGTTTGAGTTGGGGCAGGACCCGGGCTAGATCGCCCTGCAGGAAATGGCAGACATTCGGACAGCGATAGTAGATCGGTGCAATCACCGTCGGTTTGTTGACCAGGTCGGAAAGACGGACCGTTTGACCGTTTTCGTCGTAGAAGGTCAGGCCGAGGGGGATGCGGTCGCCGAGCTTTTCGTCGAGGCCGACATCCACGGGAGACTCTGCCTGCGGTGCCGGATGAACATGGCCGCTTTCAGCCATATCGTGTCCTGCATGGCTGTCCTCGGCTGCGGCATGCTCTCCCTTTTCTACGTTGTGACGCGGAACCTGGGCGTCAAGCAAAGGTGGAGAGAGCAGCGCCAGGCTGAACAGCAACAGGACAAAGACAAAAGGAAGGCATCGCTGGTGCCGGTCTGATAAAATCATGGTGATTGACCCTGGTGGAATTGACAGTGAAAGCAAGTGCGCAAAGCATACCAAGATTGGCCATCAATGCAATTTATATCCTGTTGTCCAGGCAGATTGCCAGTCATGATCTGTTCTGCTAGGATGTGCGCCGCGAAAGGGTTTGCGGTATGAATGAATTTGAACAGCGACTGACCGAGCTGGAGATCCGCTACACTTATCAGCTTAACCAGCTTGAGGAACTCAACGAGGAGTTGACCCGTGCCAACGAACGGATCGATGGTCTGCAGCGGGAAGTGAGCAGGTTGAGTGGCATGCTCGCCGAGCTCGGCCCGGAACTGGTGGAGTCCCCCGACGAATGAGCGGTTCGCCTGAACTGCGCCGCATTCTGCTGGAGGCCTGGGTGCTGGTTGCCTGCGGGGTTTTGATCGGACTCTCTCTGCATCACGAACTGGTGCTGGACGCTTTCTCCGGTCAACTCGCTTCGCCGACACGGCCAGGGGTGGTTACGTCGGTCATAGACCGCCTTCCCGTTCCCGTCCTCCTCGAGGATGTTCGGAAGCTGGCGGCCGAGGGGGGTGTGCTGGTCGATGCCCGCGACTGGGAGCCCTTTGCCGAAGGGCATCTGCCCGGTGCGGTTTCGCTCCCCCTGGCAGATGTTGATAACTTGCTGAGCCGATTTCGGCAGGCGGTGCAGCTTGATCGACCTCTGGTGATCTACTGCAACGGCTACGGTTGTCCCGATTCTTATGATCTTGCCCTGCGGTTGATCAAAGCCGGTTACCTTGATGTGCGGGTGTTCGAGGGTGGCTACCCTGAGTGGCGCGATGCCGGCCTGCCGGTGGAGCGAGGTGAATCGTGAGCGCCGTACAGCGTTTTCTGTATCATCTGACCCGGCTCAGCCTGGCGGGAGTTTTTATCTACGCCGGTGCGGTTAAGAGTACCGACATCAGTGGCTTTGCCGGCCAGGTTGCCGGCTACCGGATGCTCCCATATGCCGCCAACTACCTGGTGGCGGCGACTCTCCCCTATGTTGAGGTTCTGGCCGGTTTGCTGTTGCTGTTGAACCTGCGGGCGCGACCGGCCCTGATCGTTCTCGGCGCCATGCTGCTGGTGTTTACGGTGGCTCTTGCCACGGTGGTTATCCGTGGTCTGGAGATCGACTGCGGCTGTTTTTCCCCGGGAGAGGGGGAGGTGGTCTCCGCCAAAGTCGCCTTGCTGCGGGATGCCGGTTTGCTGGTGCTGGTGGCAATCTGCTGGTGGCTGCGTGGTTGCCAGCCGCAATCTGCCGACCAGGGGTAAAGAGAGAGATGTCGTGGAAATCGGAGTTGGCCGATAGCCTGACCCTGCCTCATCTGCTGGCAGAGCATTTTGATGTCGATCCCTCACCGCTGGTGGCCGTTTCCGCTCGCTACCCGATGCGCATTACTCCCCACACCTTGAAGTTAATCAAATCTTCTGGCGACCCGATCTGGCGACAGGCCGTTCCCGATCCGGCAGAACTGGTTGCAGATGATCTGCCTGAGGATTCCCTCAATGAAGCCCACTTCAGCCCGACTGCGGCTGTGGTCCACCGCTATCCGGACCGGGCTTTGCTGCTGGTCAGCGGCGCCTGCCCCGGCTACTGCCGGTTCTGTACCCGCAAAAGCAGGGTCGGAACGTCTACCCTCTGTTTCTCTGCTGCCGAGCTTGACGCCGGAATCGACTATATCGCTGCCACTCCGTCGATCCGTGATGTGATTCTGACCGGCGGTGATCCGCTGCTCCTCGAAGATCAACAGCTTTGTGAGATTCTCGACCGGCTCTGCCGGATATCCCATATCGAAATCGTGCGCATCGGCAGCCGGGTGCCGGTGACCCTACCGGCGCGGATCACCGCAGAACTCTGCCAGCAGCTGCGGCGTTTCGCCCCACTCTATCTCAATACCCATTTTAATCATCCGCGTGAACTCACTCCGGCGTCAGCGCAGAGCTGCGGGCGGCTGGTCGATGCCGGGATCGTGCTCGGCAATCAGACCGTACTGCTGCGGGGGGTCAACGACAATGCCGCAACAATGGCCGAACTCTGTCGTGGCCTGCTGCGCCTGAGGGTGCGCCCTTACTACCTGCACCAACTTGACCAGGTCAAGGGGACGGGACATTTCCGGGTGCCGAAGGCTCAAGGGTTGGCCATCATGGCTGCCCTGCGCGGACAGATCTCGGGGCTGGCGATCCCTCATTACGTGCAGGATCCGCCAGATGGCAGCGGCAAGGTGCTGGTGATGGAGGGGGGAGTGTAGCTCAGAAGGTCGCCGGCCTGGGACGACGGTTGCGGGCCAGCACCTGACGGTTGTGGTTTTGCAGTTGGCTGGCCAGCTGGTCGGCTTCCTGCTCGGTGATCAGCCCTTTGTCGATAAAGTACTGGCCGATTTTCTGCTGTAGTGTGCGCTGATGGCGGACCAGTGCATCGACCTGCAGCTGGGAAAGCAGGCCAAGCTCAATGGACTTGCGGCCAAAACGCAGGGAGCCCCCCCGGTGTTTGCCGACCTGTGTAACCTGTCTGTCGGTCAGCCACCCCCAGCGCACGGCAATTGCCCCCATCATCGGCCGCTGGCGCCGCTGCCAGATCAAAGCCTCGATCAGATCCTTGTAAGAGATTCTCCCCAAGTAGTAACAGAACATCCCAAACTCTAGAGGGATGGTCGGAACCGGTCTGCTGTGACGATGGGTTTCGCTGGCGTCCCTGGCGGTCGACCTGGCGGCCGGGCGCCGGGGGGCGGGTTGCCTGGTGGGCTGAGGTTTGTGTGGGAAGAAATCTCTGCGATGGTGCTGGTCGAGAAACCCCTTGATCAGGTGATAGGCGTCGTGAATCGGGCGAAAGCGCTCGGTCTGTTGCAGGCGAACCTGGGGGGGGGAATCGTTGAAAAGATCAGGGTGGTTGAGCTTGGCCTGGGCGCGGTAGGCGACTTTGACACCGCTGGGCTGCAGGTAGAACAGGAAGTCGCGGTTCAGATTGATATCATCACCGAACAGGGTGCGACAGGCATCGAGCAGTGAGGATTCGGTCATGGGCGGGTGCCGTTCAGAGAAGCGTTCGGTTTCTGTGCCAAGCCGTTAATCATAATAAATAGATACCCGATGGCCTGCTTAAAAACAATAGCGTTCTCCAGGTTAGCGGGCCGATCCTCTGTCTTGCTGACGGGCAAAAAACCAGCGATCGAGAAGCCGGCTTGGTAGACGGCGCAGCAGTTGGGCGACCAGCC
This sequence comes from Desulfuromonas sp., assembly GCA_002869725.1. Taxonomy (GTDB): domain Bacteria; phylum Desulfobacterota; class Desulfuromonadia; order Desulfuromonadales; family BM103; genus BM103. The sequence goes on from PKTY01000112.1 coordinate 20,152, forward strand.
AGGTGACCAGCAGAGCGAACAGGGTGCGCCAGAGCAGGGTTCCCGAGAGGTGCCCCCCGATCACCACCATCAGCAGGGTATCTTCGATGAAACTGTGACAGATGCCGAGCAGTGTCAAGGCGTTGAACACGTCGCTGCGCGATAGCTGTCCAGCTTGGGCTTCCTGGATGATCAGTCCTCCGCCGTAGGTCAGCCCGAGGGTCATGCCGATAATGGCCAGGGGGGCCGCCCGCTCGCTGATCCCGAGCAGGGTCAGCACTGGTTGCAGCAGGCGGGTCAGCAGTCTCGACAGACCAGACTTGTCGAAAATTCGCATCAGCACCAGCAGACAGAAGATGATCAGGAAAATCGAGACCAGGTTTTGCGTCTCCCCGAGCAGCCAACCGAGCCAGCTCGGGTCGCGCGGCGGTGGTGACCACAGGGCCCGGTTGGCCTGTTGCAGACTTCCGGTCAGACTATAAAACTGGCTGAGCAGGATGCCGGCTAAAAGTGCGCCGAAAACGCGGAGCAGCGCCATGGCGCGGAAACTGGTGCCGGCACGTCTGGCGATGCTCGCTTCGACCGGGATCGCGTGGGCGATCAGCATCATGGTCGCCAGCACGGTAACCTGGGCGACACTCAGGCCGGCTGCGGGAGCAACGCCGGCGAAAACCACCATGCCGCCGTAGATGTTGGTCACCAGGGTTGTAGCCCAGACCAGTCCCATACTGCCAGGCAGGTCGACCAGGGTCATTACCGGGGCCAGCAGATCGCCGAGCAGTTCGACGGCACCGACCAGTTCCAGCAGGCGCACTCCGATGGCAATCGGAACGATAACCCGGAACAGGGTCAGGCTGGTTTTGACCGCCTGTCGCAGGCAGTCGAGCAGCAGTCGGCACAAGGCGCTGACCAAAGATTCCCTCACAGCTGCTCCGGGGACAGAGCGACCACATCGTCGATCTGCGCTTGGTCGGTCAGCAGCATGACCAGGCGGTCGATGCCGAGAGCAATCCCGGCCGATTCAGGCATGGCGGGCAGTTCGGCAAGGAAGGGTTCGGGGAGCGGCCAGGGGCGCTTACCCGCCTGGCGACGGCTGGCTTCATCCCCTTCGAAGCGGCTGCGCTGCTCGGCAGGGTCGGTCAATTCGGAAAAAGCGTTGGCCAGTTCCAACCCACAGAGGTAGAGCTCAAAACGCTCGGCAACCTGCGGGTTACCGAGCTTGCGGCGGGAGAGCGCTGCCAGTTCATGGGGGTAATCGGTCAGAAAGGTCGGGCGACCAAAGCCAAGATGCGGTTCGATCTCAGCCGTCAGCAGCTCTTCGAAGCAGTTCTGCGACAAAGCCTCGCTCACAGAGAGCTGGGTATAGCGGTCGAAGGCATCGGTAACCGTCAGCAGTTCCCATGACCGGTTCAGGTCAACCTTCTCTCCCTGCCAGTTCAGCTGACCTGCAGGGCAGAGGATTTGCAACAGGCTGATGCAGTCGTTCATCAGCCTCCGGTAGTCGGTCCCGCTCCGGTACCATTCCAGTAAGGTGAACTCCGGCAGGTGGCGGTGGCCCCGTTCTCCCTGGCGCCAGACCTTGCAGATCTGGAACAGATCTGGGTAGCCGGCGGCCAGCAAGCGTTTCATAGCCAGCTCCGGAGAGGTCTGCAATGCCCAGTTCTCACTCTCGATGGCGTCGATGTGCGGTTCTGGTGCATTGGCCGGGATGCGGTGTGGGGTTTCCACTTCAAGGAAGCCCTCACCAATGAAGAAGGCCCGGATCGTCTGGATGATCCGGGCCCGTTTGGCCAGTAAAGGGTGCTTGCGGGCCAGAGCCCAGTTGCGTTCAGTCATTGCTGATCGAGGTCTGATGGGGCCCGCGGTGCGGCCGCTTACTCCTTGACCCGGGTGACATACTCGCCGGTGCGGGTGTCGATCTGGATCAGGGTCCCTTCCTCGACAAATGAAGGAACCTGCAGGGTGTAGCCGCTCTCGACCGTGGCCGGCTTGTTGTTGCCGGCGGCGGTATCCCCCTTCACCCAGGGGTCGGACTGGGTGACGCGCAGATTGACGAAGTTCGGCAGTGTCACGCCGATTCCGCGTTCACCGAACATCAGTACCTTGACTTCCATATTGTCGACCAGGAAGTAATGATCGTCGCCCAGCACGTCTCCCGCGATCGACGTCTGCTCGTAGGACTTCTGGTCCATGAACACGTAGCCGGATTCGTCCT
>PKTY01000392.1 GCA_002869725.1 Desulfuromonas sp.
CTAAACAACACGGCGGTTTGTCCCTGCCAAATCTGGAGCGGCTCGGTTTGGGTCGCCTTGCTGCCATCGATGGGCTTGACTCTCAAATCCCGGTCATTGGCGGCTATGGACGAATGGCGGAACGTTCCCCTGGCAAGGACAGTATTACCGGCCATTGGGAACTCGCCGGTCTGGTACTGGCCGACCCGTTCCAGACGTTTGCCGAAGGCTTCCCCCCCGAACTGGTCGCCGGGTTTGGCGAGATAGCGGGTATGCAGCCCCTTGGTAACGTCTCGGCTAACGGCCTTTCGATTCTCAAAACCTTCGGACCCGAACACCTGCGCACCGGTCGACCGATTCTTTACACCAGTGTCGATTCGGTTTTCCAGATTGCCGCCCATGAGGAGGTCATCCCCCTGCCCCAGCTTTACGAACTTTGTAGTAAGGCCCGGCGACTGGTCGACCCCTATCGGATCGGCCGAGTCATTGCCAGGCCGTTCACCGGCAACCTGCAGGAGGGGTTCAGGCGTTCGGTTCATCGCAAAGACTTCGCCATGCCGCCGACAGCAACAACCCTGCTCGACCTGTTGGCCGATGCCGTCATCCCGGTGGTTGGGGTCGGTAAAGTTGAAGACCTGTTTGCTGGCCGCGGTCTGAATTGTAGCCAGAGGACTCATGACAATGAGGATGGCATGGCCAGTATTCTGAAACTGTGGGATGAGATGGAGAATGGTTTACTACTGGCCAACCTGATCGATTTCGATATGGTTTATGGCCACCGTAACGACGTGCCGGGGTTTGCGCGGGCCATCGAAGACTTCGACGGCTGGCTGCCTGAACTGTTTGCGCGGATGAGACCCGGTGATCTGCTGATGATCAGTGCCGATCATGGCTGCGATCCGACCACTGCGGGGTCAGATCACACCCGGGAATATGTGCCGATTTTGGCCTTTGAACCGCAGATGTGCGAGGCGGTCGATCTGGGGACGCGTACGACCTTTGCCGATGCCGGTGCCACCCTCGCTGAGTTTTTTGGTCTCGGCAGACTGAAAGCCGGACGCAGTTTTTTGTCTTCGCTGGATTTGCAATCGCCTGAGTGACGGCCGGCTGCTGGTCAGTTTCTGGTGCGGAGGGTTGATGGATCCTCGGTGCCGTCCTGGTGGGCTGCGATCTGGTTCAGGAAGTGGTGTTCGATGTACTTCTGCAGGTGGTCTTTCTGCTCTGCGGTCATATCCTCAAAGCCGACCCCTAACCCCTGCATGTAGTTGTTTGTTGCCAGTGGTTCGATGACGTAGAGGACTGTCGCATCGATTTCGAGCTCCTGGCAATGCCCCAAAAGTGGAATCACCACGTTCAGTCGATCCCCCTGTTTCAACCGGTGTGAGGTTTTGAAGAACAGACCCTGAGTGCTCAGGCTAAGCACATCGGCGAGAATATAGCCGTCATCCTTGGTTCGGTACATGCCGGGCAATTGCAGGCGCAGGCGCAGATTCTGACGGGGATGCTTCTCGACGTGCCGCTGGATGAAAGAGAACAGAGCAAACACATCGACCGGCACCTCAAGGGTTTCACAGGGAAGATCGGTCTTCGAGCTGCAATGCTCCTGTTGAAGGGCCATGATCGGCAGCTCTTTCTCTTGAGCGACCTGCTTCAGAAGGGGACTCAATTGAGGGTTATTCAGGAATTCCTCACCGATAATCAGCAGGGAAAGGTTGCTCTCGTTGAGAAACGCTTTCAGTCGTTCGACATCCGATGCGGTGATCACCCTGTAGCCCCAGTGTTTGAGAATCGGCTCGAGGGTGGCAGTCAACTGAGGGCGGTTGTCGGCAAGCAGGAGGCATTTCATGCGCGGCTCACTCTGTTTCAGGCATGGAGCAGGCCAGCCCGACCAACCCCACGCAGGAACGAATCTATATTCGGACACTAGATTTATTTTTTCTTCGTGGAACTGGTCCGGGCGCTGGCAAGCTTTTCGCCCAGACCACGGTCGATGGCCATCTTTCTCCGGGTTTCCGAGTAGCTCTTCGCTACCAGCGACTGGCTGCGTGGAATGTCGAATTGCTTACGATAGTCAGCCGGAGTCATACTGTGGGCCGCTTTCAGATGGCGGGATAAAGTCTTCATCCCTTTACCGCAGATCATGCAGAAGACCTTGTCCTTACCGAAAGCTTTGTTGCGGGAAACGGCCGGTTCTTCACTCTCCTCAGAGGAAACAACCCCTCCTTTTTCCAGTGAGGTGAGCGCTTTATAAACGTCAGAAAGTTCAGAAACGAGTTCTTCTTTGGTCATGTTGGTTGTAGACGCGTGGGCGGCAACGATCTCAGCTGCCATTTCCAGTAGTGTTGCCATGAGGGCCTCCCTTAGTTCTTTATTTATGTTCAGTTGTTTTTTGATTTACGAATTTGTCAATAATGTAGTGGATCAGTCCAGAAATCAAGGCAATTTTTGTGTTGTTGTTTGTCGGTTATTTTTTTGATTTTCATTTTTTAATAGTTTACTCTCCGAGTGGCTGTTTTGTTTAATCTGTTTGTCAAAGTCTCTTTTGAATTAGTCGGTCAGAATCCGATGCTTTTGAAGGACGCCTCTTGCTGGACGACCAGACAGAAGCGCCACAGGCAAGATCCGATTTAAAGAAATGGGTGCTGATGTATGTCACAACAGGAGCATGGCAGTAATGCAGCTGTTGGCGAGCTGTTGTGACGCCGTCAGATCAGACAGGTTTAAACGATGAATGTTCGTCAGAGGACAGAACAGTCTGAGCTCGTCAATCTGGCGGAGGGGGCCAGCAGGAGCGCAAGCAGTCAGGGGAGGCGGCAGGACGAATTCCCCTGTGCAATCAGGACGGCGTTTCAGGTCGATCGCGATCGTATCCTGCACTGCAAGGCGTTCCGCCGTCTCAAGTACAAAACCCAGGTTTTTCTTGCGCCGGAAGGGGATCACTACCGCACGCGCCTGACCCACACCCTCGAGGTCAGTCAGATCGCCCGCACCATGGCCCGTGCGCTGCGCCTCAACGAAGATCTCACGGAGGCGATCGCCCTCGGCCACGATCTCGGTCACACGCCGTTTGGACATGCCGGTGAACGGGTCATCAATGAGATGCTTCCGGGAGGTTTTCACCACGTCAATCAGAGTCTGCGGGTGGTCGATCTTCTGGAAAAAGGGGGAAAGGGGCTGAACTTGAGCTGGGAGGTCAGGGACGGGATCCATCGCCACTCCAAAGGGCTCGGACCGATCCAGGGGGGTAATCAGGAAAGTCTTCCGACTACCCTCGAAGGACGCCTGGTGAGGTTGGCCGACGTGATTGCCTA
>PKTY01000097.1 GCA_002869725.1 Desulfuromonas sp.
CAGGTTGTAAGGTCATCGACCTTTCTGTCGATGTCCGTTTACGTGATCAGGCAATCTATACCGAGTGGTATCAGGAACACACAGCCGCCGAACTGCTTGGAGAGGCGGTCTATGGTCTCCCTGAACTGTATCGCCAGCTTATTGTCGATGCCCGCCTGGTGGCCAATCCCGGTTGTTATCCGACCAGTGCCGCACTGGCGCTGGCTCCTCTTCTGACCGACCGGCGGATCGATCCTTCGACCATCATTATTGACAGCAAGTCGGGGACCAGCGGTGCAGGGCGGTCGACCAAGGTCGACAGCCTCTATTGCGAGGTAAACGAGGGGTTTAAGGCCTATGGGGCTCCGCGCCATCGCCATACCCCGGAGATTGAACAAAGTCTCAGCGACCTCGCCGGGTTTGCTGTGACCATCAGCTTCACACCCCACCTGCTCCCCGTCAACCGGGGAATTCTGAGTACCTGTTATGCAACGCTCTGTTCCAGTTCGTCTGTTGCGGATCTGCACGCACTGTATTGCGAGGTCTACGCACAAGAACCTTTTGTGAGGGTGCTCGGGCAGGGCCGGTTGCCGAATGTCAACCAGGTTCGCGGCAGCAACTACTGCGATATCGGGTTGACTGTTGACCCCCGTACCAACCGGGTGATCGTTGTGGCGGCCATTGATAACCTGGTCAAAGGGGCTGCCGGCCAGGCGATCCAGAACATGAACCTGCTTTTGGGCTTTGCGGAGACTGAAGGTTTGCTGCTCCCCGCAATCTTCCCTTGAGCGGGAGCTGACACCTTCCGGCCATTTTCACGAGGGCTTTCGTCTCTTCGGCTGTTGTGTGACGGTGCGGGGAGAAACGTGGCAAGCGCTGCTCCCAGAAAACCGAGTAACATGATCATTTCAAACATGTTTACCTCCCTGTTCGGAGTCAGTTGAACCTGCTTGTGTGACAGAATATGACGTTCGACTGTTTTTGGCTCCGTGCAGGTGAGATATTCCCAAGATAAAGGCTGCCTTTATTTGCTATGACGAAGTTGAAGTCGGGACTTGTTGAGCAACTGTTTGATCGTTGACCGGCACAGTCAAATCGTATACAGTATGCAGGTTTTTATGCGGCTCATTCCAGATTTTCCGTTATAACTCAAGACCTTTTGTCGGTGACAAAACGTAAACCATCAACTTCATGGAGGAGAGAAATGATTGAAGCCTATCTGATGCACGAACAGGAGCGCAACGCTCAGGGGATTCCTGCCTTGCCGCTCAACCCTGAGCAGACGGCAGACCTTTGCGAACTGCTGCAAAATCCACCGGCCGGCAAGGAAGAGTTTCTGATGAACCTCTTCACCGAGCGGGTTTCGCCTGGTGTCGACCCGGCCGCTGAAGTTAAAGCCGCATTTCTGGCGAAGATCCTCAAGGGGACCAAGAGTTCGCCGCTGATTGATAAGAAAAAAGCGGTGCAGATCCTCGGAACCATGATCGGTGGTTACAATGTTCAGCCGCTGATTGAGGCCCTGAAAGACAGTACCCTAGCCGACGAGGCTGCTTGTGCCCTGTCGGGTCTGACCTATATCTACGACGCCGCTGCAGAAGTGATTGCGCTGTCGAAGAACAATGCTGCTGCCAAGAAGGTGATTGAGAGCTGGGCCAATGCTGAGTGGTTCACCAACAAGCCCGTGCTGGCAGAGACCATCAAGGTTAAAGTTTTTAAGGTCGAAGGTGAGATCAACACCGACGACTTCTCCCCGGCCGGCGATGCCTGGAGTCGCCCTGACATCCCGCTGCATGCCCTGGCCATGGGTAAGACCCGTTTCCCTGGCGGCATTGAAGAAATCGCCAAGTGGCGTGCTGAAGGCCACCAGGTTGCTTTTGTCGGTGACGTGGTCGGTACCGGTTCCAGCCGCAAGTCGGCTTGCAACAGCGTACTGTGGTGCATCGGCGATGATATCCCGGCGGTGCCGAACAAGCGCCGTGGTGGCGTGATCATCGGAGGCGTTATCGCCCCGATTTTCTTCAACACAGCACAGGATTCCGGTGCCTTGCCGCTGCGTATGGATGTCACCAATCTGAATATGGGCGACGTGATCACCATCAATACTGCAAAAGGTGAAGTCACCAACGAAGCTGGAGAAGTTGTCTCCACTTTCGAAATCAAGCCGGACACCGTCGCTGACGAGTACCGTGCTGGCGGCCGTATCCCGCTGATCATTGGTCGTTCCCTGACCAGCGAGGCTCGCGAAGCCTTGGCCCTGGGCGAAACCGATATTTTCATCCCAGCAGACAACCCGACCCCGAAGGCTGGTCAGGGTTACAGTCAGGCACAGAAGATTGTCGGCCGCGCCTGTGGTGTTGACGGTGTTCTCCCCGGCACCGCCTGTGAGCCGAAGATGACCACGGTCGGTTCCCAGGATACCACCGGACCAATGACCGCCGACGAGATCAAAGAGCTGGCCTGTCTCAGGTTCAAGTCCCCGATGTTCATGCAGTCTTTCTGTCACACCGCCGCTTATCCGAAACCGGCTGATGTGAAGATGCACAATAATCTGCCGAAATTTATCTCCGATCGTGCCGGTGTGCCGTTGCGTCCGGGTGATGGCGTCATTCACAGTTGGCTGAACCGCCTGCTGGTTCCCGATACCGTCGGTACCGGTGGTGACTCGCACACCCGTTTCCCGATCGGTATCAGCTTTCCGGCCGGTTCCGGCCTGATTGCCTTCGCCGGTGCGCTTGGCTTCATGCCGCTCGATATGCCCGAGTCGGTGCTGGTTCGTTTCAAGGGCGAGTTCAACGAGGGGATCACCCTGCGTGATGCTGTGAACGCCATCCCTTACTGGGCCATCAAGCAGGGTCTGCTGACCGTACCGAAGAAGAACAAGAAGAACATCTTCAACGGTCGTATCCTGGAGATGGAAGGTCTGCCGAACCTGTCTGTTGAGCAGGCTTTCGAGCTGACTGACGCCGCCGCCGAGCGTTCCGCCGCCGCCGGTTGTATTCAGCTCTCCGAAGAGAGTGTCTGCACCTACCTGCGTTCCAATGTGGCTTTGATGAAGAAGATGATCGAAGAAGGTTATCAGGATGCAGAGACCTTGCAGGGTCGGATTGATGCTGTCAACGAGTGGCTGAAAGATCCGAAACTGATCCGCGCTGATGCCAACGCTGAGTACGCTGCGGTGATTGAGATCGATCTCGCCGAGATTACCGAGCCGATTCTGGCCTGTCCGAACGACCCGGATGATGTCAAGCTGCTCTCCGAAGTTCAGGGGACTCCGATCCAGGATGTCTTCCTCG
>PKTY01000295.1 GCA_002869725.1 Desulfuromonas sp.
AATGCGAGCGGGCAGCTGGTGGCGAGCGCCAGCCAGTCAGCCGGCCTGGTTGCCCAGACCCTGGTCAGAGATGGCCTGGCGCTGTCGGTGGCGCTGACCGGAGAGGTCAACCAGTATGGTGCTCCGCAAAACGAAGATGAGCAGAGTTCTTATGGCGAAGGTTCTGTCAAGGTGCTCACATGGCGCCAGCGTTGAACAGAGCAAAAGCCGTAACCGGCTTCACCCTGCTTGAGCTGCTGACGACTCTGGCCGTGATCGGTGTTGTGCTGTGCCTCGGGGACTGGGGGGCTGGTTATTGGCTGCGCAATTGGCAGGTCGACCGTGCTGCCCAGCAGGTCTATGAAGATATCAAGCGGGCTCAAGCCGTAGCCGAGCAGTCGGGGAACCTGACGTTGGTCAACGGCAGCCTGCTCGACCAGCGCAGCTTCCTGGTATTTGAGCCAGACCAGTCAGCGTATAGCCTCTATCACTGGCGGGACGGCGATCAAGACGGCGAACCCGAACTCACAGAAAGTCAGCAGGTCTGGAGCCGGCAGTTGCCGAAAGGGGTCAGGTTTGAGCTGGCGCCCGGCATTGATCGCAAGGCGTGCAGCAACCAGAGCGGTACCTCAAGCTCGACCGTCTCCTTTGCCAGCCCCGCCTATCCACACTGCCACGACCAGCCCTGCATCAAGTTCGACCATCAGGGGTTCAGCGTGATTGGCCCCGGTGCCGTCTACCTCAGCGATGGTCGCCGGAGCATGGCCCTGACCCTGACCCGCCCGGGCCATGTCACCTTGTGCCGCTGGAACGGTACGGAGTGGCAATAGAGGGCTCGGAACTCAGCTGATCCCCGCGTACTCGAGGAAGGTCACCGGTGGCCGGTAAACGGGCTGCTGGGCAAGCAGATCGTAGATCTCTGCCGGTCCGTAATAGCGGGCATCGAGTGCACGGCCTCGTTCCATCCAGAAACCGAACTGTGGCACGAAACTGTTGTGACGAATGCTGTGGTCAATGGTCAAGCCGGCCAGAACGAAAATATTGCGTCCAACGCCGTCGAAACTGTCGGTGATGTAGGAGGCAATGCGATGGAACTGGCGCCAGGTGTTGACATTGCACAAGCGGCGGTGGGGGGACTTGGTGGTGACAATCTCCGGCAGAAACTCGTAGATGGAAACTTCCAGCATGTTTTTGGGCTCGTGGCTATCCCGCTCCAGCAGTTTGCTAAAGGAGAAGGTCTCGGCATGGAGGAGGGCACCGATCGGTTCGGGCCTGCTGCCCAGAGACATCAACTGTTGCGGTGAGCGGGCCGCCAGTTCGGGGTGAAGAGGGTAGATCTTGCCGAGGGACCCCTCGCCAATCGCCTCGCCGCCAATCAGCAGTTCCCGGCGCAGGCGAATCCGTGGTGTGTCCCCGGCCGGCTTCTGGAACAGGTACTTGTAGGGGATTTCGATGCGCAATGTTTTTCCGTCGCGGGACAGCTTGATCAGCTGGCTTGCCCGCAGATAGACCTGCAGGTAAGGGTCGAGCATGCGCCGCAGCATGCCGCAGCAGGGGGCGACCTGGTCGTGAATGCGCCGGATATAGCCGATACCATCATGCTCTTCGCCGCCAACATGACTGCCACCGATGATCACCAGGTCATGGCCGTGGTGAGCGGCGGTCGCCAGCCGGGTTGGGTCGAGCAGCGCCCCGACCCGGCCAAGGTTGAAGGAAGGGCAGTTGTAGACATAGCCGAACAGGGCTTTTTTGATCGACTGACTTTCGTCGGAACACTGCCAGATAGCAGGAAGAATGCCACGAAACCCGGCGCGGTCGGTAAAGCTGCGCATCCGGCCGAACAGCTGCATCAACTCCATGGGTGGCTGGGCCAGCAAATCTTCCGAAGGTGGGGAAATAGGCATGTTCTTCTCCTCGGCGAGGCAGGGAAAGGGGACGATCCCGAGAAAAATAACACTGTTTTGAAACTTTGAGAAGCGCGTTTGTGATCAGCTGCATCGTTGCCCGGTTGTGAACCGGTGAGGATTGTCGTTATAATGACCGACAAGCAACCAACGATAGAGGCTGATCATGCGTTTTACCAAGATGCACGGGGCGGGTAACGACTATATTTACATCGATGGGTTTACGGAAAAGTTGTCGGCCGATCCTGATGTTTTGGCCAGAGAGATCAGTGACCGTAACTTCGGGGTCGGTGGCGATGGCTTGATCCTGATCCTCCCTTCGGCGCACGCGGACCTGCGGATGCGGATCTTTAACGCCGATGGCAGCGAGGCTGAAATGTGCGGCAATGGTCTGCGCTGTGTGGCTAAATACGCCCATGACCACCAGCTGGTCGGCAGCACTGCGATCGTGGTGGAGACCGGGGCCGGACTGCTCCCTCTGACCATGTTCACCAACGAGGCCGGTCTGGTCGACCGGGTTCGGGTCAACATGGGGGTGCCGCGCCTGAGCCGGTCCGAATTGCCGATGAAGGGTCCGGCCACCGAACGGGTGATCGACGAGGAGCTGGTGGTGCTCGACTGGCCGTTGCGCATGACCTGCGTCTCGATGGGCAATCCGCACTGCGTGATTTTTGTCGATGACATCGACCAGTTTCCTGTCGATCGTTATGGTCCGTTTATCGAAAAGCATCCACATTTCCCCTCTCGTACGAACGTTGAATTCGTCCAGGTGCTGTCGCGGGGAGAAGTCCGCCAGCGTACCTGGGAGCGCGGGGCCGGTGAAACACTGGCCTGTGGTACCGGCGCTGCGGCGGTGACCGTGGCCGGGATGCTGACTGGTCGTACCGACGGCCGCCTGCTCAATCACCTGAGGGGCGGAGACCTGCTGATGGAGTGGGATGGACAAAACGAGGTATTCATGACCGGACCTGCCGTTGAGGTCTTTTCGGGTGACTACCACCCCTGTTGAAAAGGCCGGAACCTCTGATGGATATCCTGATTTTCGATCTCGACAATACCCTCTATCCTCCGGAGCGGGAGCTGTTCAGTCTGATCGACGTGCGGATCAATCGCTACATGACCGAGGTGGTCGGGATACCGGCCCGGCAGGTTGACGCTCTGCGCCGTGACTATTGGCAGCGTTACGGAGTGACTCTGCAGGGGCTGATCCGTCATCATGGGGTCGATCCCGAGGATTACCTCGATTATGTCCATGACGTCGATGTTTGCCAGCGGCTTGAGCCCGATCCACAACTGCGTGAAGCTTTGCTGGCCCTGCCGCAGCGTAAAACGGTCTTTACAAACGGTTCGACCTGTCATGCCGGCCGGGTGCTGGCTGCTCTTGGCATCGCCGACCTGTTTGAAACGGTCTACGATATCCGCGTTGCTGGTTACCTGCCCAAGCCGTTCACCGAACCCTATCGGGCGGTTCTCGATGCCCTCGGCGTGGAAGCGGATCGCTGTGTCATGATCGAAGATCTGCGCGATAACCTGCGTACCGCCAAACAGCTGGGAATGCAGACGGTGCTGGTCGGAGCCGGTGAGACCCCGTCTTACGTCGATCTGCATCTCGCCAACGTGCGGCAGATTCACCCCCAGCTCAGCCGTCTTGGGGTGTGGGAATGACTCGCTGGCTTGGCTCTCATGTCTCCATTGCCGGTGGATTTGCCCAGGCCGTCGACCGGGCCGTTGCCGTCGGTTGCACCACCATGCAGGTCTTTACCAAGAATGCCAACCAGTGGCAGGGCAAGCCGATCGATGACAAAGCGGCCAGAACTTTTCGAGACGCGCTGCAGCAGAGCTCGATCGGTCCGGTCGTCGCCCACGACTCCTACCTGATCAACCTGGCCTCACCCAAAGCGGGGCTGTGGGAGAAGTCGAAAAAGGGCCTGCTCGACGAACTCAACCGCTGTGCGGCTCTTGGTATCCACGAGCTGGTGATGCACCCTGGCGCCCATCTTGGTTGTGGCGAGGATGCCGGATTAGAGCGGGTGCATCAGGCTCTTCGGGAGGTCCTCGATCAGTCGCCACCCGAAGTCCGGCTGCTGATCGAAAACACCGCCGGGCAAGGGACCTGTCTGGGGGCCGACTTTGCTCATCTGGCGGTGCTGCTTCAAGGGCTTTCCGGCGAACGGCTCGGGGTCTGCTTCGATACCTGCCACGCGCACGCCGCCGGCTACAACCTGTCGACGCCGCAAGGTTATTACGCCTGTATGGATGAGTTCGAGACGTTGGTTGGCCTTGATCGGCTTCGAGTCTTTCATCTCAACGACAGCCTGCGCGAGTGCGGCAGCCGGGTCGATCGCCATACCCACATTGGCCAGGGTGACATCGGCCGGAACGGATTTTCCTGCCTGATGCAGGACCGGCGTTTTGATGATCGCCCGATGCTGCTGGAAACCCCCAAGGACGTTGACGGCGAGATGGATCGAGCCAATCTGAAACTGTTGCGGCAGTTGGCTGGCGAGGAATAGGGATGAGAGCAGTGGTGCAGCGGGTCAGCCAGGCTCGGGTTTTGGTTGAGGGTGCCGTTGTCGCCGAAATCGGCACCGGATTACTGGTTTTGCTCGGGGTTGAGCGTGACGATAGCGAGCAGGACTGCTCTTATCTGGCCGACAAGACCAGTGGCCTGAGGATTTTCGAAGACTCAGATGGCAAAATGAATCGTTCGGTGGAGGATATCGGCGGGGCGGTCCTGGTCGTCTCCCAGTTCACCCTGCTTGGAGATTGTCGCAAGGGGCGTCGTCCCGGATTCAGCGCAGCGGCTCTGCCTGAACAGGCCGTTCCTCTCTATGAGAACTATGTGAGTGACCTGCGCCGGCGGGGGTTGCCGGTTGAAACCGGAGTTTTTCAGGCCAGTATGCAGGTCGAGCTGAGCAACCAGGGGCCGGTGACCATGTTGCTCGACAGTCGAAAGCGATTCTGATGGATGCAGAACAACCGATTGTGGAGGGCCGTGGGCGCAGCGCCAAAAAGCGGGCAGCCAAAGAGGTCGAGGATCTGGCCTGCCGACTGGTGGATCTTCCCGAGGCGGAATTCGCCAAGCTACCGATAGATGGGGATTTACGGGGCGAACTGGCCCTGGCACGCTCTACCAGTGGCCACAGCTCAAGGCGAAGGCAAATCAAGCATTTTGCCGGTTGTCTGCGGCGCGACCAAGAGCAGAAGACCATTCTTGAAGCCTATCTGCAAGGCTGCCAGGTGACACTGGCAAGAGAGAAACAGGCCTTTCACAAGCTGGAGAACTTGCGTGACCGGCTTTGCCGTCAAGAAGAATTCGAGCCCGCTCTTGTTGAGATCGGCCAGAGTTGGCCGACCATCGACCTGAACAAGCTGGCTAACTTGGCACGGTCGGTTCATACTCACGGAGACAAAAAAGCGGCCCGGGAGATTTTTCGGCGACTACGTGCGGCCGCAGAGGTGGACTAGCGACCCGGGGCGCCAATCTCACGTCCGGCAGTGCAACAGCCCCTCGGCCACGGCGAACGCAACCAGCTCACGTCCGATCTCTTGGTTGAGACTGCCGGAGAAGATCTGCTCAGGGGTTTTTCTCCCGTCACTCTCTTTCAGTAGTCGCAGCATTTCGTCGCTGAGCGACTCGCACAAGACTTCCCCTCCTTGGCGTAAAAAGAGTGCAGTCGATCCGACTGGTCTGAACAGCTCGACAAACTCGGCAAAAGACATCTCATCCATCTCCTGCAGATCGAGAACTTCATAAGCAAAAGGGACCAGGCGCAACTGAGTCGACCTGATCCATGGGGTTGTCCAGAGATCTGCTGGCTCTCGTTCCGTATCGCTGGCGAAGGGTAACTCCGGTCCAAGCAAGGCTTCGGCATAGTGGAAATGATAGCAGAGCAGATCGAGAACGGCGGTGGTCAGATGGCTGAGGCCTGCCTGCTTAAGCCGCCAACTCAGGAATCCCTGTTGCAGACGATAGGCATCATGGGCATTCCACAGGTCACTGGCGAGGAGCATGGCCTGGTCGATGTCCGGCTGCTGCAATGCCCAGTCTGTCAACTCATCAAACAGCTGGTGAGGTTCGATCTCGAACAGTTCGAGGAGTGCCGGGAAAAAGGCGACGGCTCGCCCGGTATTGTAGAAGATGTCAACAGCTGTGGCGAGGATTCGCGAGCGGAGCAGATCTTGTTCAGACCAGCCTGGCGAGCGGATGATCTCATAAGGAGGCTCCGTTTGGGCAACCAGTCTGTGGTGGTTGCGCTGCTGGGCCAGTCGTGTGCCGGGGAGGACTGCCAGGGGGAAGATGTGGAGGTGGTTCGGCGAAAAGCTGAGGGATGTATCAAGGCTGCGAATAAATCCTGAGTAACTGTCTTGAGGGAGTCCGAAGATCAGGTCGAACCCATAGATGACTCCTTGAGCTTCAAGGAGATGGATCTTTTCACTGAGGATGTCCAGGTCAAGGTGGCGATGAATGGCACTGAGGACTTTGGAGTCGGTCGATTGCAGCCCGAGTTGCACCGAACAGGAGAGGCGACTGAGCAGGCTGGCTGTCTGCGGATCGATGAAGTCAGCCTTGGCTTCGAGATGATAGTGCAGTTGCGGGGCTGTCTCCAGGAGCAGTTCCAGCAGATCAACCCCTCGTTGGGGAGGATAGTTGAAGGTTGCATCCAGCACCCAGACCTGGCTGACGCCAATTTGTGTGAACAGCTCCAGTTCAGCTCGCAACCGCTGATGACTGTGGCTGCGCACCCCCTGGTGCCCGGCTGCTTCGTAGCAATAGTCACAGCCGAAGGCACAGCCGCGGGACACTTCCCAGACAACGCCCCCTTCAGGAGTCGGGGCCAGTAGCCCGCTCAGCCAGGGCGAGGGCAGTTTGTCGAGTTCCAGGGGCGGTTGGAGCTGGGAGGTCAGGGCTGTTGAAAATCCGGGGAATAGGACCCCTGGGATCTCAGGGGTCGGGTCATCATTGGCTGACAATTCCTCAACCAATCGCGCAAAAGACTCTTCCCCTTCGCCGAGAACCAGCGCGCTCCAGGGGGCTGTGGCTGCGAGCTTGTGAGGATCGCCCCCCGCCTCCGGGCCGCCGGCGACAAGCCGGACCGAAGGTGCCTGCCGGGAGAGCTCCCGGGCGATGGCTACAACTTGAACCCGATTCCAGACATAGACCGGGAAAGCGACCATCTCTGGTTTGCCGTCGAGAATGGTGCGTGTCACCGTGGCGACGTCTTGGTCCGGAAAGAAGTCGAGGAGCCGAACTTTGCGGCGTAATGGTTTCGGCAAAGAAGCGGCCAGGCACCCGGCTGCAAGAGGAACAGCCTGGGCCGAGCGACGGACATGCAAGGTGGCGAGGGTGATCTCCATAAGGCTATCTCCTCTTCAGGTGCTTTTTGGGGGGCAAACTATGGGCCCGCCGAGCGGGGATTGTCCTGATACGGAGGTCCGTCACTCCGTTAGGAGTGCTTGAGCTTTATGTCAACCTTTGGCGCGCACCTTGATCTTCGGTTTTCCCGAATCAATAACCACATCAAACTCGACATTGCGATGGCCGAATTTTTCGCCGATCATCGACTGCTGCTTGGCAATGAAGTCGATGACCTGCTGGCGCGACGGAGACTTGAGAGAGCAGTTTTGGTGAGCGTCGACGATTTTTCGATAGAGTGAATCGAGTGGATCAGACTCTGCAACAGGCGCGGAAAATTCAGGTTCCAGAGTTTGTGTGGCGCGGTTCAGACGGGAGATATGCCGTTCGTAGCGGCCTTCGTCGATCAGGCGCAAGATCCGGTCCCAGTATCCGGAATAGCTGTGAAACCGGCTGGTCAAGCCGCGCAGGCGAAACTTCAGGTCGGTTTGCGGAATGTACTTGGTGAGCATCTGGCGAAGCTGCTGACCGAGCTTCTTCCGCTGCTGTTCGGGAGCTCGTTTCTCGATGCCGAGAAAGTACTGTTCGTAACTGACCTCAAGCTCTTTGAGGTCGTGCTCAAAGCGGTTGAGTAACTCATAGATGGTGCTACGTTCGGTCATACGTCTTTAAATACAAGGTAGTTGGGAAAGTTAGGCGCCAATATACTGGAGTTGCCGATGCAAATCAAAGAGAAAGCGGCCAGCTTCTGGGGTTACAGGGACGGTTGTCAATTTCAGGAAAAATTCAAAAACGTAATTTAAGGGTTGACATATATAACCAAAAAAGTAATATATAAACAGCAGAGCCAAACTCTTCATGTTAGCTTCCTAACACAAACCCGTTGCCTCACAGTTAACCTCCTGGCTGTGGGGCTTTTTTTTGAGGGGAAGGCAACTGTAGATTGGCACACTCCGATCGTGCCAGATTGCGACGGAAAATTTACGCGAAGCCACGTGGAATTTAGTGTCAGGTTTGCATAGACTCATAACCATCGAAGAGCTGCTGTGGCAGGCGGTTCGACGACAACCTTCTTCAAAAACCTCCTGAACAAAACTTACCCTGCAATCCACCACCTCCAGGATTGCAGGGTCCTTTTTTTACAGTTTGCTTAATGTCACGGGTCAATGCTCATGGTAGCCCATGACCACCAGCACGCAGCTGCCGTCAGCAATCAGATTGATCCCGGCGGCTTCGCAGGCGGCAATGGCGGCAGGGTTTTCCGCGCCTGGTTGCATCCAGATGTTTTTTATCCCTCGCGCGATCGCTTGTTCGACAACCTGCTCGGTGACCGGTGGTGGAGTGATCACCGAGATGCTGGTCACCTCATCGGGCAGATCTCTGACCGATTTGACGCAATTCTGACCGGCAATGGTCGCTTCGACCGGATTGACCGGAATGGCCCGATGTCCATTCTGCAGGTAGCAGCGCAGAACCTTGTTGCCGTATTTCTCGGGGTTGGCTGAAGCTCCGATTACACCGAAAGTCGGTGCGTCGAGAAAAGTCTCGATCTTTTGCTCGATATTCATGGCAGAGTCTCTCTGTCAGCGGGCAAAACGCTGAAGATTAGGGGAGCAGACGACTGATCAGGTCGAGCAGCGGGTTAGGCAGCAAGCCAATAATAACCACTACGCTGGCACAGACCGCCAAAACAGCATGTTCGCAACCGGAGCCGCGATTGGCGAGCTGACTGCTCTCTTCTTCCATAAAGAGTAGCATGATTACACGCAGGTAGAAAGCAAAGGAGATCAGAGAAGCGAGGATGCCGAGCACGGCCAATCCGCTCAGCCCGGCTTGAATGGCGGCGTGAAAAATGGCGAACTTGGCGATGAATCCGGCGGTTGCCGGCAGGCCGGCCAGTGACAGCAGCAGCAGAGCCAGAACCGCACAACGCAGCGGATAGCGGCGCCCGAGCCCGCGTAAGTCGGCAAACTCCTGCAGCTCACCACTATGACCGGCGAAAGAGGTAATGACTGTGAAACAGCCAAGGCTGGCAACCGCGTAGACCAGGATATAGAAGGTTGTGGCGGCAAGCCCTGCCGAACTCTGGGTCAGCAGACCGACCAGAACCGTCCCCATATGGACCACCGACGAATAGGCAAGCAGACGCTTGAAATTGGTCTGGGGTAGGGCACCGAGGGCTCCGACCAGCATAGTCAGGGCAGACAGGGTCCAAAGCAGCCCGGCTAGGTCGTGCCAGACTGGGCCGGCGTAGATCAGCATGCCGACCAGGGCGGCGACCACCGCCCCTTTTGAACCGGTGGCCAGCAGGGCGGCGACCGGTGCCGGAGTCCCCTGGTAGACATCAGGTGTCCAGAGGTGGAAGGGGGCCAGAGAGATCTTGAAACCGATGGCGCAGAGGATCAGTCCCCAGCCGAGTAGTCCCCAGGGACGCATCGAGCCGTCAACAGTCAGTGCCTGCAGAGCTTCCGGCAGATGGAATGTCCCAGAAGCGGCATAGACTAAAGCGATACCGAAGGCCAGAAAGCCGGTGGCGACTGCTCCGAGCAGCAGGTATTTGAGTCCGGCCTCGGCAGAGAAGGGGCAACGGCGATTGATGGCAATCAGCACATAGAACGCCAGGGTGAAGGCTTCCAGACCGAGGAACAGGCCGATCAGGCTGCTCGACGCCGACAACAGGGTCATGCCGGTAACGGCAAACAGAACCAGTCCAACGAACTCTCCACTCGGCAGGCGCTTCTCGACCACGAAGCGGACTGATGCGAGCAGGCCGCAGCTGCCAAGCAGGCACCAGAAGATGGTGAAGAAGCGCGCATAGGGTGTACTATGGAACAAGCTGGAAATCTCTGCGGCTGGTGGTGGCAGGTAGCCGGCGGCGAGCGCAGCCAGCAGCGTGGTTAGCACGCCGCCAACAAGAAGCGGGCGTGGTTGTCTGAACCAGGCCCCCAAAAGAAGTAGGGTCGTGGCACCCAGCAGCAGAATCAGTTGAGGGATCAGCCCCTGCAGGTCAAACCAGCTCATGGCAGGCCTCCCAGCAACATCAGGACCGGGCTCTCAAGGGGAGTCAGTAGTGGTGCGGGGTAGAGACCGAGCCAGAGGGTAATGACCGCCAGCGGAGCCAGGACCAGCCATTCACGCAGGCTCAGGTCGGTCATCACCAGCTTCTCTTGTCTGGCTGGCCCCCAGATTGTCCCTTGCACCAGGCGCAACATGTAGGCAGCGGCAAAGACCACGCCGACCATGCCGAACACGGCCCAGCCTGGATGACTCTCAAAGGTGCCGAGCAATACCAGGATCTCGCCGGCGAAATTGGCCAACCCGGGCAGGCCCAGGGAGGCGAGCGCAAACAGCAGGAACATCGCAGACAGGCAGGGGGCTTGGCTCCACAGTCCTCCGAGCCGGTGCAGGCTGCGCGACCCGGTGCGCTGGCGAATCATTGCCACCAGGGCGAACAGTCCGCCGGTGGTGACGCCGTGGGTAACCATCAGCAGCAGGCTCCCTTGCCAGGCGGTCAGGCTCCAGGCCGCCAGCCCGAGCAGTACCAGGCCGAGGTGGGAGATCGACGAGTAGGCGAGCAGGCGCTTGATATCGTCCTGGTGGTAAGCAGACCAGGCCGCGTGGAACAGTCCGGCCAGGGCCAGGGCGGCGAGGATTGGCAGAAAAAGACCCGTTGCAACTGGAAATAGCGGAAAGGCGATGCGGATCAGTCCATAGATGCCGGTTTTGATCAGCAGGCCGGTCAGATCGACGGAACCTACGGCCGGGGACTCGGTCAGGGCATCGGGGAGCCAGGTGTGAAAGGGGACAATCGGACTTTTGATGGCGAAGGCCGCCAAAAAACCGCCGAACAGCCACAACTCCTGAGCGGTCGTCAGTTCGGTCTGCAGAAGATCTCTGATCAGAAAGCTGTAGTGGCCGGTCTGCTCGCCGTGCAGCAGATAAAGGCCGATAATTGACAGCAACATGCAGAGGCTGCCGGCCAGGGTATAAAGAAAGAATTTGAGAGCGGCCTGGTGGCCCCGTTCCTGGCCCCAGAAGGCGATCAGGAAGAACATCGGAACTAGGGCGATCTCCCAGAACAGATAGAACAGTACCAGGTCGTGGGCAAGAAAGATCCCCATCAAGCCACTTTCCATAACCAGCAGCAGAGCGAAGAACAGACCAGTTTGACGCTGAACCGGCCAGGCGAGGAGCACGCCAACCAGTTGCAGCAGCCCGGTCAGCAGGACCATCAGCAGGGAAATGCCATCGAGAGCCAGGCTGTAACGAATACCGAAACGTTCGATCCAGAAGGTCTCTTCGGTCAGCAGCCAGCCAGTTCCTCCCTGTCCGAAGCTGAAGAAGAGCCAGATGGTTATGGCAAACGTTGCCAAACTGGTGGTCAAAGCCAGCCAGCGGCATTCAGCGTCGCGCCCGCCGTGCAGTAGACAGAGCAGGGCGCCGCCCAGCGGCAGGAAGATCACCAGACTCAGCCAGGGGAACTGGGGGAGGGAAGTGAGAGCGTTCATTTAATGTGACCCCCTGCCAGCCAGTTCCAGCAGCAGCCAGCCGACGATCAGCAAAAAACCCCAGGCAAAGGCCGACAGATAGCTTGACACCCGACCGGTTGCCATGCGGCGAAGCAGACCGCCCCAGCAGTTGGTGAGCTTGCCCAGTCCTGCCAGGGTTCCGTCGAAAAGGGTCTGGTCACAGCCAAGGGCGCAGAAGCCGGCGATCGCGGTGAATGGTCTGACCAGCAGCCGGTCGATCAGCCAGTCCGCATGCCAGCCATGCAGGAAAAAGCGGCCGATCAGGCCCGATTCTGCGGGGACGAAGCGGCGATAGCGCCAGTGGGCGAACCCCCAGCCGCTCAAAACCAGGAGGCAGGCCAGGCCTATCAGCAGCCACTCCAGGCTATGCTCGGCTTCGACGTGTCTGCCGGCCAGTTCACCCAGCCAGTGTTGTAGCCAGCTGCCTCCACCCACCAGAGTCGGCAGGTTGAGCCCACCGCCGAGCAGCCCGAGCAGCGCCAGGGGCCAAAGTGGCCAGCGCATCGCCATGGAGATTGCATGGGGATGGCCATGGCCACGCGGTTTGCCGGCGAAGACCAGATAGACCAGCCGGAAAGTGTAGCAGGCAGTGAGCAGGGCGGTCAGGACCCCAATCAGCCAGAACAGCTTGTAGAGCGGGTCGGGGTGAGTGAAGATGGCCAGCAGGATGCCGTCTTTGGAGAAGAAGCCGCTAGTGAGGGGAACTCCGGCCAGGCAGACCGCACCGGCCAGAAAGACCCAGAACAGCTCGACCGGTCCCCGTCTGGCCAGTCCCCCCATTTTGAAGATGTCGTTCTCTTCGCCGGCCAGATGAATGACACAGCCGGCAGCCATGAACAGCAACGCCTTGAAAAAAGCATGAGTCAGCAGGTGAAACATGGCGCCGGCCACGCTGCCGGCTCCGACCGCCATGAACATATAGCCGACCTGGCTCATGGTTGAATAGGCCAGAACCCGTTTAATCTCACGCTGGGCCAGGGCACAGGTCGCTGCGTAGAGAGCGGTCAGGGCGCCAATCGCAGTGATGGCGGTCATGCCGACGGCCGAGAGGGAGACCAGAGGGAACAGGCGGCAGAGCAGGTAGACCCCTGCGGTGACCATGGTGGCGGCATGAATCAGTGCCGAAACCGGAGTCGGTCCGGCCATGGCGTCGGCTAGCCAGGTCATCAGCGGCAACTGGGCCGACTTGCCACAGGCCCCGAGCAGCAGCAGCAGGGTCAGAACGATCACCACCCCGGGGGAGATGGTCGCCGCCTGGGCGTTGATGGCACTGATCGACAGAGTGCCGGTCAGACTGAACAGCCAGAGCATGGCGATGCCGAGGAAAACGTCGCCGACCCGGGTGACCAGGAAGGCCTTGGTACCGGCCTTGGCATTTTCGAGCTTTTTATACCAGAAGCCGATCAGTCCGTAGGAGCAGAGTCCGACCCCTTCCCAACCGAGGAACAGCAGCAGCAGATTGTCTGCAAGAATGATCGCCAGCATGGCAAATACGAACAGGTTGAGCAGCCCGAAGAAACGGGCGTAATCGCCCTCGTTGTGCATATAACCGACCGCATAAAGGTGGATCAGAGTGGCGACGCCGGTGACCATTAAGGTCATCGGTGCGGCCAGGCGGTCGAAGTTGAGGGCAAATGAGACGTCCAGATCACCGCTGGCAAGCCAGGTAAAGAGTTCTGCGCGGGTGCCGTCCCCGTCGGCAAACGCCCACAGTAGCAGGGTCACGACGAAGGCTCCGGCCACTCCGCAGACGGCCAGAGTCTCGGTAACCAGGCGCGGCAGACGCATGCCGAACAGCATGTTCAGCACGGCACAGGCCAGAGGCAGCAGTGGGATCAGAAACAGCAGGGTCTCGCTCATCCGTTCATCCTGTCGAAAGCATCGGCCACCAGGGTTCCCTTGTGTTGTCTGAGGTAGACCAGCATGGCCAGAGCGACCGCTACTTCGGCCGCGGTAACAGCCATCAGCAGAACGACAAAAACCTGACCATCGGCCTGTTGCCAATGTGCTGCGCCGCCGACCATGGCCAAGGCGGCAGCATTGAGCATGATCTCGACGCCGAGTAGAATCATGATGGTCTGGCGACGCAGCAGCGTGCAGCTCAGGCCGAGGACGAACAGTGTCGCAGCGAAGCCGAGGACATGGCCGAAGGGGACGATCATGAAGGCTCCTCCCTGCTCGATTTGCGCCCGAGGTAGCAGGCGCCGACCGCAGCAAACAGCAGTTGAAACGAAACCACCTGAACGGCCAGGGCATAGCGGCCGAACAGCGCCTCGCCGAAAGCGCGTGGGCCGAGGTAGTAGGCTTGGTCGACGGCCATGGCCACCGGGTCCTGCTGGATCAGCAGCAGGGTGCAGCAGAGGATGCTGGCGCTGAGCAGGGCCAAAGGGAGGGCGCGCTGCCAGCCGGGACCGGACAGACTCTCCTGGGGCGTCAGGCCGAGCATCATGATAATGAACAGAAATAGCACCATGATTGCGCCGGCATAGACGATCACCTCCCATGCGGCCACCAGTGGAGCTCCAAGCAGGTAGAACATCAGGGCCAGGGCAAAAAAACCGGCCACCAGATAGATCACTGCGTGCACCGGATTACGGCGGGTGATGCTGAGCAGGGTTGCCGCCAGCAGGGTAAATCCGAGGATGTAAAAAAGAACGCTTGCCATAAATGGTCTCG
Source organism: Desulfuromonas sp. (assembly GCA_002869725.1). GTDB lineage: Bacteria > Desulfobacterota > Desulfuromonadia > Desulfuromonadales > BM103 > BM103. The sequence goes on from PKTY01000295.1 coordinate 14,445, forward strand.
TGCGGAGCGTCAATTAAGACTCCGCCGCTTTTGGAGTGCTAACGGCCTGCTAAGGGAGCAGACTTTTCGGATCAACCGGCCCATACTCGTCGTCGTTCTGACCGCGCGGGTTGGTCACGCCGATTCCAGCATGCCGGTAGAAATTGTACTGGTCGTCCTTGCCGCAGCCATCGACCAACAGGTCTTCCTTGTCGTGAACCAGTTTGAGCAGGTTGCGGTTGCAGATCTCGTAGTCCGGAGTCATCTGGATGGCCATGGTCGGGCAGGCCTCGGCGCACATCCCGCAGAAGATGCAACGGCTGAAGTTGATGCGGAACCAGGCTGCGTAGCGCCGACCGTTTTCGTCCTCTGCCGCCTGCATCGAGATGCAGTCGACCGGGCAGGCGCCGCTGCACAGGTGGCAGGCGACGCAGCGTTCACCGCCGTCCGGGTCGCGGGTCAGGACGATACGGGCTCGGTAGCGTGGCGGCGGTATCCGTTTCTGCTCCGGATACTGGATGGTCACCGGCTTTTTGAACATGTAGCCGAGGGTGATCCAGAAGGGCTGGAGAGTTCCCTTGATGTCGCGCCAGAGATTTCGCACTCGTCAAACCTTTCCTCAGCCGCCGAGAGCCAGCAGAATAGCGCCGGTCACCAAGACATTGATCAGCCCCAGAGGGATCAGCACCTTCCAGCCGAAATGCATCAGTTGATCATAACGCGGCCGCGGCATGCTGCCGCGGGCCCAGATGAAACAGAAAGCGACCAGCAGAACCTTGAGCATGAACCAGGCCACCGGCGGCAGCAGCGGGCCGTGCCAGCCGCCGAGGAACAGCACGGTGACCATGGCGCCTATGACGATCAGGTTGATGTACTCGCCCACGAAAAACAGACCGAAACGCATCCCGGAGTATTCGGTGTGGAAGCCGCCGACGATCTCGTTCTCCGCTTCCGGCATATCGAAGGGGGTCCGTTTCGATTCGGCGGCGACAGCGACCATGAAGATGAAGAAGGCCAGCGGGTGGCGGATCAGGTTGGGGAGATTCTGCTGGGACATGACGATCTCGGTCAGTGAGAACGATTTGGCCGAGAGAATGACCGGGATCAGCGCCAAGCCCATGGCCAACTCGTAGGAGAGCAGCTGGCCGACGCTGCGCATGGCGCCGAGCAGCGAATATTTGGAGTTCGAGGCCCAGCCGCCGAGGACTACCCCGTAAGCGCCGGCCGAAGAGAGCCCGAGCAGATAGAGCAGGCCGATGTTGAGGTCGCAGATCACCATCGGCACCTCACGGCCGAACAGGGTGATCGGCGCCGAAAAAGGAACCACTGCGAAGCTGAGCAGCGCGGTGAGGGCGGTCAAACCCGGAGCGAACAGGAACACCCACTTGTCGGCACGATCGGGGATGAAGTCTTCCTTGGTAATCAGCTTGATGACATCGCACATCGGTTGGATCATGCCGCCGGGGCCGATTCGATTCGGACCGTAGCGCAGCTGCATGCGGCCGAGGATCTTGCGTTCGGCCAGCACCAGGTAGGCGGCCATGGAGAGCACCACTCCGAACACCAGCACCATTTTGAACAGGATCAAAGCCAGAGTGATCAGCAGCTCGTTCACCGGCTCACCTCCTTCTCCAGGCGGCAGTCGATGACAACGCCCGGGCTCATCCCTTCCAGAGCGCTCCCCCACAGCTGATGGGTGAGGACCAGGTTCGAAACCATATTGTCGCTGAGCTGAACACGAACATGGCAGTGGCCGAGGTGAGTGGTGAGGATTGCTGTTTCGCTCTCGTCAATACCGAGTGAAGCTGCCAGTTCGGGGTGTAAACAGACAGCTGGCTGGGTTCTAAGGGGGTTTAACGCCGGCGCGAGGTGGGCGAGCCACTCGGAGCCGACAAAGGATGTCACCGGAAGCAGTGGCAGGTCGAAACTGCCGGGTCGCTCCGCTGGCCGATGGTTCGCTGGCGGCAGATCTTCAAAATGTTGCAGCCGATAGCCCGGGGATGCTGCGACAAGGTTCGGCAGCTGGGCAAAGCGGGAATCCTCATCTGCAATCTGCTGACGAATCGTTGCCAGGTTGCCAGGCAGGTCGAGGATGTTGGCCATGATCGCCCAGTCCGGCTGGGGAGCCGAGCCGGGCGTTTCAGTGAAGAATTCGCGCGGAGGATGACTCCCCTGGCCGGTCGTCTGGATCGACAGCCCCGGGTCGATGACCGGCATGAACGCCTGCAGCCGTCCTTCGTTGTTGACAAAGCTGCCGGCAGTTTCGGCAGTGACTCGGCAGGGGAGGAGGATGTCGGCACGCTGAGCGGCCAGGCTCGGGGTCGATTCGATGCAGACCAGCAGTTCAAGATGACCGAGAGCGGCCTGGGCCTTGGCCGGATAGCAGGACTCGCGGAACGGATCGTTCTGCAGGCAGACCAGCGCCTTGACCTTCCCTTCCTGGAGATCGTCGATAAGCCGGTCGAAATCCGGACCGTCGCCCGCCAGCAGGGCCGCGCCAAAACTGTTCGGGCCGTTGAGCAGAGCCATAATCCCGACCGGACGCTGTTCGCTGTCGATTTTTTCGGCGGCGTCGAGAAGCGCCTTGGTCCCGTAAGGACCGAGCAGGTCGCTGCCGCCAATAAGGATCGGCTTCTGTGCAGAGGCGAGTGCCTCACGCATTTTGCTCAAAAGCTGTTGCTGCTCAAGGCTAAAAGACCCCGAATCACCCGTGGCCAGAGCCTCAATCGCCGTTTCCAGCAGCGTCGGCGGCAGAGGCAGGTGGGTAAACGGGCAGGGCAGTTCGACCGGTCGCGGGTCGATAACCATGACCTGGCTGCCTGTTCGTGCCGCCTGACGGATGGCAAGTGCCAGCATCGGCCCTTCTGTGAGCGGGTCGGCGCCGATCAGGACCAGACAGTCGCTGTGGCGCACCTCTTCAAGGCTGCGGGCTCGCTTACCGAGGCGTGTTGCCAGGATTCGGGCGGCGAGGTCGCGGCGGTGATGAGTTTCGAACAGCAGTCTGCGCGAACCGCACTCTTTAGCCCAGGCAGCGAGCAGACCGTTGGCTTCGAGGCTGGCCCGTGGCGAGCCGAGAAAGACCACGCTGTCCGGGCCATCTGTATCGATAATGGCCTGCAAGCGCTTACGGGCGACGGTAACCGCTTCATCGATGGGCGTTACCCGCCCGTCGACGTGAGCGGAGCGGGGGCGCTCCTCATGGTTGGCATGTCCGTAACCGAAACGGCCACGGTCGCAGATAAAGAAGCCGTTGGTCTCGCGGTTGACGCCGGAACGAACCCGTTGCAGCTCCCGATAGCGTCCGCCGGGGACCGTGCTGCAGCCGAGGCTGCAGTGCGGGCAGATCGACGGGGCTTCCTGCAGGTCCCAGTAACGGCTTTTGAAACGGAAGGTCTTGTCGGTGAAGACTCCGGTCGGGCAGACATCGACCAGATTTCCCGAGAAGGGGCTTTCCAGCTGCCCTTCGCGGTAACGGCCAAAGTAGATGCGGTTGCGTGAACCGAACACGCCGAAATCGGTACCGCCACAGTAGTCGCGGTAGGTGCGCTTGCAGCGGTAGCAGCTGATGCAGCGGTTCATTTCGTGGGAAATCAACGGACCGAGATTCTGGTTGTGGTAAGTCCGTTTCTTCCCCCGATAGCGGCGCAGGTGGTGACCGCCGGCGACGGTCATATCCTGCAGCTGACACTCCCCCCCCTCGTCGCAGACCGGACAGTCGTGGGGGTGGTTGGTCATCAGCCATTCGATCACATGAGCACGCAGTTCCACGGCGTCCGGGTCGGTGGTTGAGACCACCATGCCGTCCTGGGCCGGGGTCATGCAGGCCATTTTCAGTCCCTTGACCGGGCCATCGTGAAACTGCATGGCGCACAGCCGGCACGAGCCGATCGCACCGAGGGCCTCATGGTAGCAGAAGTGAGGAATGACGATCCCGAGCTGCTCGGCGGCCTCAAGGACGTTGGTCCCTTCGGGTACAGTCACTTCGTGATTGTCGATGACCAGTTTAGGCATAATCTCATTGCTCCAGGGAGGTTTTCCTGAAGCCTAGCTCCGTTGGAAAGGGCATGCACCCTTGCGAATATGATCGACGATCTCTTCTTCGAACAGGCGCAGCAACGCTTCGACCGGTCCCATCGCTCCTTCGGCCAGGGCACAGAAAGAGCGGCCGCTGATGTTACGCACCTGGTCCTTGAGCATCGCCAGGTCATCCATGGTCCCCTGGCCGAACTCGATTCTGTCGAGCAGCCAGCTGATGGTCGCCAGGCCGTCGCGGCAGGGGGTGCAGAAACCGCAGCTTTCCCGGGCAAAAAACTGGTTGAGGTTGCGGGTGACCGCAACCATGCAGGTGTGGTCGTCAAAAGCGGTCACCCCGGCCGTGCCGATGCGGCTTTTCACCGATTCGAGAGGATTGAAGTCCATCGGCAGGTCAAGATGCTCGGCCGTCAGGTAGGGGGTCGAGGCTCCCCCCGGCAGACAGGCCTTGAACTTGCGATCGCCGCGGATACCGCCGCCGTAAACCTCGATCACTTCGCGCAGGGGAATACCGAGCGGTAGTTCGAAGCAGGCGGTGTTTTTCATATGTCCGGACAGCCCGAACAGCTTGGTCCCGGCGCCATCGACGGTGAGCGCCAAATCGTGAAACCAGGCCGGGCCGTGGTTGATGATATGGGGGATATTGGCGAAGGTCTCGATGTTGTTGACATTGGTCGGCTTGCCGAACAGGCCGCGCTGTGCCGGAAAGGGCGGCTTGGAACGGGGGTTGGGACGCTTCCCCTCCAGGCCATTGAGCAGTGCGGTTTCCTCGCCGAGAATGTAGCGTCCGGCGCTGCGGTGGACATGCAGTTCGAAATCGAAACCGCTGCCAAGAATATTCTTGCCCAGGTACCCCTTGGCTTCGGCTTCGGCGATACAGCGCTCAAGCAGCAAGGAACACTCTTCATAGGCGTAGCGCAGGAATATGTAGCCGACCGAGGTTTGCAGGGCATGGGCGGCAATGGCCATCCCCTCGACCAGTTGGTGAGGGTCGGCAAGCAGCAGTTGACGATCCTTGTAGGTGCCCGGCTCCATTTCGTCGCCATTGCAGACCAAAAATTTTTGGCCGGGGGCATCAGCCGGGAAGAACGACCACTTGATGCCGGTCGGGAAGCCGGCACCGCCGCGCCCGCGCAGCCCGGAATCTTTGACCAGAGCACAGATCTCTGCGTGCGACAGCTGCAGCGCCTTGCGCAGCCCCTGATAGCCTCCCGACTGCTCGTAGCCATCAAGCATCACGGTCTGGCCGGGCCTGCGGTTCTTGAAGAGCACCTGCGGGTAGTCGCTCATCGGCCCTCCTCCAACCTGATCTCAGCCAGGATCTGGTCAACCCGTTCCCGCGTCAAAGGCCCGTAGGTGGTAAGCCCGATCATCATCGCCGGGGCATCACCGCAGGCGCCGAGGCAGCAGGTCGGCAGCAGAGTGAACAGCCCGTCGGCGGTGGTTTGGCCGAAGCCGATGCCGAGTACCTGCTGCAGGTGGGCGGCGATCTCTTCACTGCCGGTCGACCAGCAGCAGATCGAGTCGCACACATGGATCACGCGTTTGCCGACCGGTTGACGGAAGATTTTGTCGTAGAAGGTCGCCACCTCCTCGACTTCGACCGGGAGCACGCCGAGGGTGGCAGCTGTCAACTCAATTCCTTGATCCGGCACCCAGCCATAATAGGACTGGATGGCACGCAGCAGGTCGATGATCAACTCATGGGGATGGTCGATTGTCGCAGCCTTGGTGCGAAAGTGGTCGAGCTGCTGTGGAGGTAGGAGTTCAGTCATAAGTCGCTGGTCATGCACCCTAGCGGTCGAGATCGGCCAGAATAAAGTCGATGGCCCCGAGCACCATGATCAGGTCGGCAATCTGCCAGCCTTTGGTCAACTTGGGGAAAATCTGCATGTGGGCAAAGCTTGGCGTGCGTATCCGCATTCGGTACGGGGTGTTGGCTCCGTCGCTGACCATGTAGTAACCGCATTCGCCCTTGCTCGATTCGATGGCGCGGTAGCATTCGCCGACAGGCGGCGTCAGGCCACGCGAGACATTGAGAAAATGTGGGATCAGGCTCTCGATGTCGTTGAGGCCGTCCTGACGCTGCGGGTAGGCGTAGCGATAGTCGGCGCTCAGGTAGCGGCCACCCGGCATGTCGGCGGCGGCCTGCTTGACGATACGCAGGCTCTGGCGCAGCTCTTCGAGGCGCACCAGGTAGCGGGCGTAGCTGCAGCCGCTGGTTGCGGTCGGGATGTCGAAGT
>PKTY01000206.1 GCA_002869725.1 Desulfuromonas sp.
ACCAGCACCGGAAAAGCGAAGCTCATAACGTTCAGCCATGGTTCATTCTCCTTAGTGTAATGATCAGGCGCTCTGCGCCTTTTTGATGACTTCCGCATACTGAGAGCAGTACTCGGGCTTCTCGGTGTCGTGTTAAAGAACGCCGGTCAGGAACTTCCCTTCGAGCTGCTCTGCAGTCATTTTCGCGGCGGCTTTAGCCGGGACCGCGTTGGCTTTGAGGTGTTTCATCATATCGACCACCGAGCGGAACTTGTTGCGCCGGCCGTAAGTGGTCGGGCAGTCATCCAGGACCTCGATGATTGACATCCCCTTGTGCTGAATTCCCTGAACGATCAACTTGTCGATCTCGCGCGGGTGGGCGGCGGTGGTACGGGCGACGAAGGTCGCTCCGGAACCGATGGCCAGCTTGGAGATGTCGAAGATCGGATCAGGGTTGCCATATGGGGTGGTCGATGCCTTGGCTCCGGTCGGGGTGCAGGGTGAAAACTGTCCACCGGTCATGCCGTAGATGAAGTTGTTCATCAGTACGTAGGTCATGTCGATGTTACGGCGGCAGGCATGAATGAAGTGGTTGCCGCCGATGGCGGTACCGTCACCGTCACCGCCGCAGCAGAGCACGGTCATTTCAGGCTTGGCCATCTTGACGCCGGTGGCAAAAGCTGCCGCACGGCCATGGGCGGTGTGCAGAGTGCAGGCATCAAGGTAGCCAGGCAGGCGACTGGCGCAGCCGATGCCGGAAACGATTGCAGTGTTGGTGCGGTCAAGACCGCAGGTATCCATGGCCCGGATCAGGCCTTTCATAACGATGCCGTGACCGCAGCCGGGGCACCAGATGTGCGGCAGCTTGCCAGGGCGGATCGACTTGTCGTAATCGTAAGCCATTAGAGGACCTCCTTGACTTTATCCATGATCTGGCCCGGGTTGATCGGCTCGCCGTCAACGCGACCTTCATGAACCACGGTGCAGTTGCCTTTGGCAACGCGCTCGACTTCGAAAACCATCTGGCCGAGGTTCATCTCGGCAACCACGATGGCTTTACACTGTTCGGCCAGTTCGGCAGTGCGCTTGGCCGGGAAGGGCCAGAGGGTGATCGGGCGGAACAGGCCGGCCTTGATTCCTTCTTTGCGCAGTTCATTGACGGCGTAACGGGCAGATCGGGAGGTCGAACCGTAAGCCCAGATGATGACTTCGGCGTCCTCGGTCATGAATTCTTCGTTACTTTCAATGTCAGCAACGTTGTCCATGACCTTATCGATCTGGCGACGCTCTTCGGCATCGACCAGGGAGGCCTTGGTGGTTGGGAAGCCGTCATCCGCCTTGTTGAGGCCGGTGACGTGGAATTTATAGCCGGAACCAAAGGAGGCGAGGGGCGGAATCTGACCTTTGGTGGAATCGTAGGGTTTGTAGGATTCCGGAGGATCGCTCGGAGTTTCGCGGTCAATCACTTCTAGTTCACCCGGCTCGGGGAAGACAATACGCTCACGCATGTGGCCGACGATCTCATCAAACAGCACCTGGACCGGCATGCGGTACTTCTCGGCAAGGTTGAATGCGCGCACGGTCTCGGAGAAGATCTCCTGACAAGAGTTGGGAACCAGGGCAATTGCGGCGTGGTCCCCGTGGGTACCCCACATCGCCTGCATCACATCGGACTGGCCTGGGCCAGTCGGCATGCCAGTCGAAGGACCGCCACGCATGACATTGATGATGACGCAGGGGACTTCGGCGATGCAGGCATAGCCGATCAGTTCCTGCTTGAGGGAGACACCAGGGCCCGAGGTCGCGGTGATCGACTTGGCACCGGTCAAAGAAGCGCCGATCACAGCAGCCATAGCGCCGATTTCGTCTTCCATCTGGATGAATTTACCACCGACCTTGGGCAATGAAGCTGAGAGCTCTTCGGCGACCTCAGTCGATGGGGTGATGGGGTAGCCACCGAAAAACTTGGCTCCGGCATAGATAGCGCCGGCGGCACAAGCCTGGTTCCCCTGCAACAGAGCAACTTTCTTAGCCACGTTTACTCTCCTTGTATGGTAATGGATCGATTACTGGTCATGAACCTTGATAGCGAAGTCCGGGCAGAGCAGTTCGCACTGCATGCACTTGATGCAGTCTTCAGGTCGTGGGGCTGTGACCAAAAAGACGTCCATCTCCAGGACATTCTTCGGGCAGAATTCGACGCAGATGCTGCATCCCTTGCAGTTGCGTTCGATGATTTCGATTCTGGCACCACTCATTCTGGTTTGTCTCCTTTGTCTTTGATTTCCACTGCAACCAGTGGATTTTGCGGCGAGAACATAGCACAAGAGTTCAGCCCTTGCCACACATAAATTTAAAGAATGCGGAATTTGTTCCACATGTTTAGCGAGACTATAAAAGTTGTATAAAATCTCAGATAGCTAAATTTTGACAAGCAAAGAAGGGCAATGTTGCCATTGCCCTTCTTTGGATACGGCAATGATACGGAAAGGGCTTACAGAAGGCCCATCTTTTTCAGGTCAGCGATCAAACCTTTGACGGCATTTACCGAGTTGTCCATTAGGGCCTGCTCGGTTGCATCCAGTTTGAACTCGACAATTTTCTCGACGCCGCCTGCGCCCAGTACACAGGGTACGCCAACGTAGTAGCCCTCGACACCAAACTCGCCGTTGAGCAGGGCGCAGGTTGGCAGCACGCGCTTCTGATCTTTGAGAACCGACTCGGCCATGGCAATCGCTGCAGATGCCGGGCTGTAGAAAGCACTGCCGGTTTTAAGCAGGGCGACCACTTCGCCGCCGGCTGCCTTGGTGCGCTCAACCATGGCGGTCATGACTTCTTTCGCCTTGGCGGCACTGCCGTACTTCTGCTCAAGCAGTTCCATGACCGGAATGCCCTGAACGCTGGCGTAGCGGACGAGGGGAACCATGGTGTCGCCATGGCCGCCAAGGGTCATGGCGGAGACGTCCTTGACGGATACGCCAAGTTCCCAGGCGATGAAAGCCATGAAACGGGCCGAGTCGAGAACGCCAGCCTGACCAAAGACGCGCTCAGGCGGGAAGCCGGTAACCTTCTGACACAGCGTAACCATGGCATCGAGAGGATTGGAGATGACGATGACGAAAGAGTCCGGAGCGTTGTCACGGATACCTTCGGCAACCTGGGTCATGATATTGGAGTTGACTTCGATCAGGTCGTCGCGGCTCATGCCGGGTTTGCGGGGCAGGCCGGCGGTGACGATAACAACGTTGGCGCCAGCGATGTCTTTGTAGCTGTTGGTG
>PKTY01000219.1 GCA_002869725.1 Desulfuromonas sp.
AACGGCGGTGATCACAGAACGAGAAGAGTGCCTTTCTATCAAGGGTTTGCGTTGCGAGGTTTGTTATCGTACCTGCCCGGTCATCGATAAGGCGATTACGGTTGAAAATTACCTCAACGTGAAAACAGGACGCCATACGATCTTTGAACCAGTGGTGCATAAGAAAGATTGTACTGGTTGCGGCATCTGCGAAAAAGCATGTGTCTTAGACAGCCCTGCGATTGTTGTTCAACCTCTTCAACCACCGACGGAGAGCTGGTATGAAGGTTAACCGTTGGACCATTACTAGACGTTGCGTGCAATTGATGGTTCTGTTTTTGCTGGCAACACCTTCCTTTGGTTGGTCCTTCTTTGAAGGAAACCTCGGAGCTGCGGCCATAGTCGGCCTGCAATTGTCTGACCCTCTGGCTGCGCTGCAGGTATTGGTCCTAACCGGTTCGTTAACCTCAACTATGGTTGCCGGTACGGTGATTGTATTAGTCTTTTATACTTTGCTCGGTGGTCGAGTGTTTTGTGGGTGGGTGTGCCCCGTACATCTGCTGACGGATCTGGTAGAGATGCTGCCATGGCCGAAAAGACTGTCGCATTGGTCCATGCATTGGAAGATGAAAGCACTTTTGATTACGACAGTCGTAACAATCCTACTCGGCGTGCCGGCGTTTGAAACTGTCTCACCTATCGGTATTGCCGCACGTATGTTGACTTTCGGTGCGAGTTCCAGTCTGGCTGTGCTTATATTGATCGTTATCGCAGAGCTTTTTTTGATCAGACGTGTATGGTGTCGCAGCCTATGTCCGTTAGGCGGCGTTTATCAGCAACTGGGACGACTCAGCCCTCTTGCTGTTAGCTACGAAGAGACAAAGTGCTCGCAATGTGGTGAGTGCCAGCGTGTCTGCTTTGTCCCGGAGGTTTTGGCCCCATGTCTTGAGTCTCAACAAAACACCGTTCACTCTGGAGAATGTACGCGATGTGGTGCCTGTGTTGGGATATGTCCTGACAAGGCCTTGAATTTCGGAATACGAAACCCTTTTGGAAGTTAACTTCTTGATGGAGGTCTCAATGAAAAAATTCAACCAATTATTCTTTGCCGGATTGGCATTTTGTCTGGTGCTTATGGCCCTTTCGGCATGTAAGACAACAATGACAGGGGCACAGTCTGCTGATTCTGGTCTTGTCCCAGACCAGGCATCAACCGGAGACCCGCCTCTCATCCCGCATGAGGTTGAAGCCAGCGATGGTGGTGAAGAGTGTCTGGGCTGTCACGAGGATGGTGAAGATGCTCCAAAGATTCCCGATTGGCATGCGGCTCTGACCGATTGTCGACAATGTCATGTCCCTTATGTAGAAAGCAGCGCTATTTTCAAAACTCCCTATTGATTGTCGCTCATTCTACGGGGCCTCTATGGCCCCGTAGAGCATGTCTCTCTGATCCAATTCCTAGGAGTTGCAAGACTTAAATTATCCTGACTTTTTTTGTCGGGCATTTGACCCTGGTCATGTTTTTGGCCAGGGTTTTTGCGTATTCTGAGGTCAACAAGACGGAAAAAGGAGCTTTCAGATATGAACTTAAACAACGGAATCGGTGAGAAAGCCATCAACAAGACCATTGAAGATCATCCTGCCATCGGTGAGATTTTACAGAAATACGATATCGGTTGTGTGACCTGTGGTGTTGGAATCTGCCTGGTGAAGGACGTCGTTTCGATTCACGCTCTTGGTGATGAGATCGAAGCGAAGATCGAAAAAGAAATTAACGACTATCTTGAAACAGTGAATATAAAAGAAGGAGAAGCAGCATGAATACTCTCGCATGTGGATGCCCGGGCGCCAACGTCCGTACTATTGAAAAGCCGGAAACAGATGCAGTAACTTATACAGATAGCAGGCCTTCCGAGCTGCGCCAATGGCCGACCCAGTTACATCTGGTTCCACCTCACGCACCTTATTTACAGAATGCGCATCTATTGATTGCGGCTGACTGCGTGCCTTTTGCCTACGCGGATTTCCACAAGGACTTCATCAAGGGCAGAGTGCTGGTCAATGCCTGTCCGAAATTGGATGACACCAGTCCTTATGTTGAAAAGCTGGCGGCAATCATCGCCCAGAATGACATTCAGTCCATCACCGTAACGATCATGGAAGTTCCTTGCTGCCGTGGCATGGCAATGTTTGCACAGCAGGCAATCGCCCAGTCTGGCAAGGACGTACCTCTCGAAGTTGCCTTGATCGGTGTCGATGGAACCCGAAAGGCATAAAGTAATGAAAACCAACGTAACTCAGGTGATGGTTGACGAACATAAACTGATCCTGCGCATGATCGCTTTGGTTGAGAAGAACACGGAGCTTTTGGAGCAGGGCAAGTTTCATAACTGGAAGTTCTATCTCGATGCGGTAGACTTCATACGTAATTATGCGGACCGGTTTCACCATGCTAAGGAAGAGGATGTCCTCTTTGTTGAGTTGATCAATAACGGCATGCCTGAAAAGCAGTCGCCAATCGAGGCAATGCACATGGAGCATGACCAGGGTCGTGCACATGTGCGGGCTTTGGAAGAGGCAGCTCAAAAATCACTCGATGGAGAAACCGGGCAAACTGCAATCATCGCCGAGAGCGCCAAGGTATACGCTGCTTTGCTGCGTTGGCACATCGAAAAGGAGGATGATATTCTCTATCCGCTAGCGGAGAGGGTTCTTCCTGAGGAGGTCCGTGCACGGATGCTAAATGCTTACGGCAGTGCAGAGGCAAAGACTCCCGGCCTTGAAGACAAATATCGCAAACTTGTTGAAAGTTATGAGCAACAGGCTACGGCCTGAAAAAAACTAAAAAAGTTTTATTGAAAGGTAAATAAGTCATGGGTATTATTGATTTTTTATTTGGTAAGAAGTCTGTTGAATCAACCACTCAACATAGGGAGGAAAAGGATATGTCCATGTTCTGTTATCAATGTGAGCAAGCCGCCAAAGGAACCGGATGCACCGCGATCGGCGTCTGCGGCAAGCAACCCGATGTTGCCGCTCTCCAGGATTTGCTTGTCTACACAATGAAAGGAATCGCCTTCTGGGCGGACAAGGCACGTGCCAACGGCGCCAAGGATCAGGAAATCGATCGGTTCATGATCGATGGCCTGTTTACGACTGTGACCAATGTCGACTTTGATCCAGAAGCCGTCTCTAAATTTGTTGCCTATGGCGTGCGCCTGCGCGACAAGGCCAAGCAACTGGCCGGCAGCTATGATGGTGCTGTTCCTG
>PKTY01000035.1 GCA_002869725.1 Desulfuromonas sp.
AACTCCCCGACCTGGCAGTACGCATCAAGGAAATAACGATTGTTCTGCTCGGGGTTTTGTCGGCGTACCTGGTTTTCATGGCGTGTGAGCATCAGGAAATTGACGCATTATGGGGGGGGGCGATCCTGACGGTGATTTTTCTCTATGCCTGGCTGGCACGTCGGGGTGCTTCCAGCATCCTGCTGGTTCTCTTGACGACAGCCGGGTTGTTGACCTTGGCACTGTTGTTTTGAACAATGAGGGGCAAATTATGACGAATAGTGCGGAGTTCACCATTGTCAATCGGCTCGGGCTGCATGCCAGGGCGGCCGCCCAATTTGTACAGTTGGCCAACCAGTTCAAGTCCGATGTGGTCGTGGAAAAGGAAGGGATTGAAGTCAATGCCAAAAGCATCATGGGATTGCTGATGCTCGCTGCCCCCAAAGGAACCCGGATACTGGTCAAGGTTGCCGGCGAAGATGCCGAGCAGGCATTGTCCAAGATTGGAGAGCTGATCAATGATGGCTTCGGTGAAGATTGATATCGCTGAAGATACCCTGCTCGTCGGTATCTCGGCATCTCCCGGTATTGCCATTGCCAAGGCACATCTGGTCAACCGATCACAGGTTTGTGCCATCGAGAGACGCATCGGCGAATCGGAGGTCGAAGCGGAAATCGCCGCTTTCCGTGACGCTGTTGAGGCGACCCGTATCCAGCTTCAACAGATCAAGCAGTCCTCGGTCGATCAGGTTCTGACTGACCATCTGTATATTCTCGACACCCACCTGCTGATTCTTGAAGACCAGATGCTGATCGGGGAGACGGTCACCTTGATCGGATCCGAACTGATCAATGCCGAGGGTGCGTTCAACCGGACCCTGCGCAAACTCCGTCAAGCCTTCGAGACCATTGATGACCAGTACTTGCGTGAACGCAAGTCGGATATTGACGCCGTCGGTGACCGGGTCATGCGCAATCTGTTTGGTGAGACCCGCGAGTCGCTGACCAACCTCGATTCCCAGGTGGTCGTGGTCGCTCATGACCTGTCTCCCGGCGATACCTTGCAGATGGATAAGAGCAAGGTGATCGGTTTTGTGACCGATGTCGGAGGACGGACATCTCATACCGCGATTCTTGCGAGATCAATGGGGATCCCGGCGGTGGTTGGGCTCGAAACGGTGACTTCGATTGTCCCTAATGGACTGCCGATGATTATCGATGGGCTGTCCGGTTCGGTGATCCTCAATCCCTCCAGTGAAACATTTCGCGAGTACCTCGAGAAGAAGAAACAGTACGATTACCTGGAAAGAGAGCTCGATGTTTACTGCCCGTTGCCGGCCGTGACCCTTGATGGTTACCGGTTGGCTTTGCGCGGCAATATCGACTTTGTCGATGAAATTCCGGTCGTCATCGAACGGGGGGGAGAAGGGATTGGCCTGTTTCGCACCGAATTTCTCTTCATGTCTGCGGAAGGCCCGCCTAGCGAGGATCAACAGTTTGCTATCTATCGGGATGCCGCCCTGCAGATGGCTCCGCACCCGGTAACGATTCGCACTCTCGATGTGGGTGGTGACAAGTTCGTTCCTGAATTCAATCTTGATGACGAAACCAACCCGGTCATGGGCCTGCGTGCAGTCCGCTTTTCACTCAAAGAGGTCAGCCTGTTCCGTACCCAATTGCGTGCGATTTTGCGTGCTTCTTATTTCGGGCCGTTACGGATCATGTTTCCAATGATCTCTGGCGTGGCGGAAATCCGCTCCTGCAAGCAGTTTCTCGACCGCATTCGCCAGGAGCTTGTCGCTGAGGGAATTCCTGTTGCAGAGAAGGTGCCGGTTGGTGTCATGATTGAGACTCCCTCCGCAGTCCTGATCGCTGAACTGCTGGCCAAGGAGGTCGATTTCTTCTCGGTTGGGACCAATGATCTGATCCAATATTGCCTGGCCATCGATCGTGCCAATGAACATGTCGCCTACCTGTATGAACCGATGCATCCGGCCGTGTTACGGGCTCTGAGTCAGGTCTGCAAGGCCGCGGCCGCAGCCGGAATCGAGGTTGCGATGTGCGGTGAAATGGCTGGTGAGCAGATGTACAGCCTGGTACTGATCGCGCTCGGCTTCAACGAGCTGTCGATGAACCCGGCCAGCATATCGCGAATCAAGCGGATCATGCGTCAAGCCCGGATCTCCGAGTTTCAGCCGTTTGCTGATCAATTGCTGCAAATGGCAACGGCCGACGAGATTTCCCGGGCCCTCGAGGGTGAGATGCACAGGCGTTTCCCCTCGGTCTTCTCCCTTGAGCAGATATGAAAGCTGTATCTATGAACCGTCTCTGCCTGCATTGTACCTGGAAATGATTGACAGTTTGCTGATAAAGATTTAGTTTCTCCAACGCACATTAATCCTGACTGGAGGTATACACACATGGCCATGACCGATTTTTTATTCACTTCCGAATCCGTCTCGGAAGGACACCCCTATAAGGTTGCTGATCAAATTTCAGATGCAATTCTCGATTCAATCCTCGACCAGGATCCGAAATCGCGGGTCGCTTGTGAAACCCTGGTAACAACAGGGATGGCGATGATTGCAGGCGAGATAACGACCAACGCCCGCATCGACTACCCTAATATCGTGCGTCAAACGATTCGCGAGATTGGTTATGACGACTCGTCGATGGGCTTCGATTGGGAAACCTGTGCTGTGCTGACCTCCATCGACAGGCAGTCGCCGGATATCTCCCAAGGGGTTACCGAGGGTGAGGGTCTGTTCAGTGAACAGGGCGCCGGAGACCAGGGGCTGATGTTCGGCTATGCCTGCAATGAGACGCCTGAGTTGATGCCGATGCCGATTACCTTCGCCCACAAGCTGACCAAGCGCCTCGCAGTCGTTCGCAAGAACGGCCTGCTCCCTTTTCTGCGTCCGGACAGCAAATCTCAGGTCTCTATCCAGTACATCAACGACAAGCCGATCCGGGTCGATTCGGTGGTTGTCTCTTCCCAACACACCCCCGATGTCACCTATGAGACTCTCAAAGAAGCAATTATCGACGAGGTGGTCAAGCAGGTAGTCCCGGCCGAACTGATGGATGAGAAGACCAAGTTCTTCATCAACCCGACCGGGCGTTTCGTTGTCGGTGGTCCAATGGGCGATTGTGGCCTGACTGGGCGCAAGATCATCGTCGATACCTACGGCGGCCAGGGTTCCCACGGCGGCGGAGCTTTCTCCGGGAAAGACCCCTCCAAGGTTGATCGCAGTGCTTCCT
>PKTY01000260.1 GCA_002869725.1 Desulfuromonas sp.
CCAGGTGATGACTGCCGTTGCCAGGGGCAAGAATCCGCACTTGAGGTGGCTGCTGATCGACAATCACCTCGCACTGATAGCGTTGCCGCAACCCACCGACGCCGACCGCCGCAACTTCAACCAGGTTTGTGCCGACCTTGAGGCCGTCAATAAGCATCTGCCAATGACCGGTCTCAGGGTCGATGTCGACACTCCCCATCTCGAACGATTCGCTCGCCAGCTCAACGGCCGCCAGAGGATCGACAAGACCACGCAACAAGACCTGCGGTTTGCTGGCATGAAAAACCGGCTCTGAAAAGCTCAACCCCGGTGTCAACGGTGAGACTAAATGACCCGCAGCGGCCATTGAACTGATTCCATAACTTCCTGCGGCAACAAGCCAGCCACGCGGGTGCCCGGCCAGCTTGCTGTCGATCAGACCGTTGAGATGTTCCGACCAGAGCAAGTTCAGGTCAGCATCGAGCCGATGCAGCCCGCCGCCGCTGTCCAGTACCAGCAGCGTGCCGTCAACCTGCGAATAAGCCGAAACCAACGGGCTGGCAGGCAAGGGGTCACTGGTTTGAAATAACCCTGAGCCAGCAGAGTCGACCTTTAAGACATAACCGGCACCGCTACTGCCACGTCCAACCAGATAGATCCTGCCCTGCCGATCAGCAACCACATCGGCTCCATAAGTTCCCGTCATCCCGGTCGCCAGATTCTGCACAACGGACAGCTCAGCATCGAAAGCCCAGAGGAGCATCTGCCCCCCTCCCGTAGTTCCAGCCATCAACAACCGTCCATCGGGAGCAACCTCCATCGCTTCCGGATCACTGAAATGAAAACTTCCAGCCGCCCAGGGATCTCCCAGGATGCGGTAGGTCTCAAGGTTCAAGTTGTTGTCGTACCGGGCGACGAAGATCGTCGCCGACAGGCCCGATTTCATAATGCAGTCATACTCGGTGTTGCCGCCCACATAGACCCGATCCTGATCATCGACAACCAGCGCATAAGCCTTGGCGTCGCCATAAAGCCTGCCGGTATCGTAGAGACGGTGACTGAGATAGCGCCCCTGACTGTCGTATTTGGCAAGGAATCCGTAGTAGCGTTCGTTGAGCCACCCCCAGCCAACAACAAAGAGATTCCCATGAGAATCGACCGCCAGATCCTTTGGCTCACCATCGACCCAGAGGGCCCCCATCAGGTTGAAGAATGAGCTGTTGGTCGATTTCCACAGCAGAGTGCCGTCCGCCGCATATTTGACCAGGCTGAACTCGCGCGGTTCAGAACGAAGCGCCAGGTAGACCGAACCGCTGGCATCGACCGCCATGCCTCCATACTCACCCTCCGGCACAACCGGCCACCCCGGTGCCATCCCATAGGGTTGTGCTACACCGGTTGCCACCACGAATTCGACCTGGGAGCTGCCGAGATTGCCGGCGCCGTCGGTGGCATCGACCCGCACCCGGTGGAGACCATCGGCCAGGGGTCCGAGTGACGGAAGAAGGTCATCGGGATGTCGACTATCATCGATCCAGACGGTCACCAGGGCTGTTTCATCGACCGTATATTGAAGCCTTGGTGCAACATCGCGCAGGTAACCATTGACCGGGTAGCCGATTTCAACCAGCGGCGGGCGGGAATCGACAGTGAACAGCACCTCTTCAGTCGCCAGCGATCCGGCCAGATTGACCGCCAAAACCTGCAAGCGATGGCCACCATCGGCTAGCGGGCCAAACCGTTCACCTGCAGCAAGAACAGCAACTTGGCCATCGAGTCGGTACTCAACGCTCACGGCACCACTGACTTCACAGTCTAGCAGAGGCTGCGAACCGACCAGGCTGTTTGCGGCAGGCGAGCGAATTGTGATCTGCGGCAACGAGGTATCGACATGGAAATCGACCTGGTCTACCCCGTTCAAACCGAGGCTGTTGACAGCGACGACCCTCAACTGGTGGACTCCATCGGCAAATGGGCCGAGCAGGTCACCTGCTTGCGCAGTTGACGGCTGACCATCGATCATCACCAAGTTGTTCGACACCGTTGAGGTAAACAGCAGTTGCGGATTGTTCTCGGCAGTGAACCCCGGCAAGGGGCTAAGGATCGTCACCAGAGGCGGCTCATCGTCCTGGATCAGCAGTTCATGACGACCCGACTCATCGCTGATCCCGGTCAAAAATACCACCAGGGTCTCATCGGCCTCGACCTGTTGATCATCGATCAGCGGAATGGTCAGCCAGGCCATGGTTTCACCGGCAGGAATCGACAGCGAGCCATCAACCAACTGATGATCATGGTCGTCAACGCTGCTGGTGGTCCGATCCAGGGCGTATCCAACCTGCAACGCCTCATGCCAGGGGTAGTTCAAACTGACCGCCAGTTCGATCGTTCCAACCCCTTCAGGCCAGCTTGATGAAGGCAGCTCGAATCCAGCCACAGGCGGCTGTATCTCAACCGGCAACAGTCGCTCGGCGCGATTGTTCTGTTCGTCCGATTCATCAATGACATTGAGCGGATCTGCGACAACGATCAACCTGGAAAGCCCCGGGTCGGCGAGAGTTGCAGTGAGAGTGACCCATATCGTCTCCTGACCGTCCACATCGACAACCGCACTATCCAAGGGTGTCGCAATGACCTCTTCCTGAAACAGATCAACTTTCACTGCCGCCAGGGGGGTTGTTGACAAGTTGTGAACCGGAACCGTTAGGGTGACTTCCCCTGGAACCTGTTCGATAATCTCGGGACTCAGGAGCAACTGATCGGCAAAAATTGCCAGATCGGGGGCCACCTGGCCGGCATTCAGAGCGGTCACCGCCAGCGCCGTCAAGAAGACATTCCCCTGCCAGCTCCCGGCCTGGGATTGACCGGCCAGCAGGTAGTCAACTGCCTGAGTGCAGATTTCAAGCGCAACCCCCGTCATCTTGAGGGCCAGCAATGCCAGAGACGTGTCGTGGACCGTGCTGACGTCGTTGCCAAACCCACCATCGCTGTTCTGCCTTGCCAGCAGCCAGGCTTTACCACGGTCGATTCCGGCCTGGACTCCGTTCAACTCCCGGAAGGGGTGCAGAGCCATCACCACCTCGGCGGTCGATCCCACCATACTGATGTACGGATTGGGCCCCCAACCACCATCGGCCTGTTGAGCGGCGAGCAGACAGGACAGAGTCTGGTTCAGTTCCTGGTCGGCCAGGGGAGCTGAGCGAGTCAACCCCTGCAGAGCGAGAGCCGTGTCGATAGG
>PKTY01000407.1 GCA_002869725.1 Desulfuromonas sp.
CGGCTCAACAACCTTATGACCCTTCTCGATCTGCATAAGATTATCGATCGGGCTGATGTCACGAGCTTGTCAGGAGGAGAAAAGCAGCGTGTCGCTCTCGCCCGGGCGTTGTTGCCACAACCCCAAGTGCTGTTCCTGGACGAACCCTTCTCGGCCTTGGACGCAACCATCAAGCGCCAGCTTCAAGTCAAATTACGGGAAATCAACCGAAAACTCGGTGTGACCATCCTGCACGTCACCCATGACCAGGAAGAAGCCTTTATGCTGGGTGAAAAAATCGCCGTCATGATTCAAGGGAAGCTCTGTCAGGTCGGTTCAAGGGACGACATCTACTATCGGCCCAAAACACTGGCCGTCGCCCGCTTTTTGCGCAACCAGAACATTCTGGACATGACAGTCGAGGACATTGGAACGGACGGGACCCTGCACTTGAAGAACGGCATCAAGCTGATTGCCTCCGGGACTCAAGGGGCCAGACCAGGTCAACGGTTCGCTACCGGCATCCGGTCGGAAGAGGTTATTGTCATCCGACCGAACAAGCCGATCGGCCCAGACCTACAGGACAACCTTTTTCAGGCGACCGTGACCGATGTCCTTGCCTTCGGCGGCACCCACACGCTTTGCGTCAAGCTGCATGGGAGCGAAGTCTCGGTCGATGTTGAGTTGCCCAACTGCGCTATGCGAGACCTTGGCTATGTCATCGGAGACGACTTGCAGATATGTTTGAGGAAACGCAGCCTTTGGACGATTCCTCTGAATTAAATGTATTCGGGAGAACGACATGATCAGCTACGATGAAGCCTTGCAATCTATTGTCGAAGCCATTTCGCCTTTGGAGCCTCGGGAAACGTCTCTCCATGAAGCCTCCGGACTTGTCCTTGCCAAACCGGCAAAAGCGCTTTGGCAGATGCCGCGCTGGGACAATTCGGCCATGGACGGCTTTGCGATAAACGGTATTCCGGACAGTGCAGATACAGGGCTTTCGATTATCGGAGCCTCCTATGCAGGGCACCCCTTTTCAGACAGCGTAAATCCAGGAGAAGCCGTACGCATTACCACCGGTGCCGCTCTCCCATATGGCGCTCACACGGTCATTCCGATTGAAGACGCCACAGAAGAAGACAATCAAATCTTTCTCAAAGAGAGGCCGAGACACGGACAACATGTTCGCTACGCAGGGGAAGAGTATTCATCCGGTGAAGTTCTTGTCGATTTCGGTACGGTGTTGAAAGCAGGAGAGATAGCCCTTCTGTCGAGCGCCGGCGTCGAACAGGTCTACGTCTACCCTCGCCTGAGGGTAGCTTTGATTTCGACAGGTGATGAACTTGTCGAACTTGGACAGACACCCGGACCGGGGCAAATCATCAACTCAAACCTTCACTACCTCAGAACACGTCTCTTTGAATGTGGATGTACCCCGGTAAGCCTGGGGATTGGTGCGGATAATCAGAAAACTCTCGATCAGCTTATAGATCAAGCCGTTGATGCAGACCTTATTATCACAACAGGCGGCGTTTCAGTTGGTGTAAAAGATCATGTCCAATCGACTTTACAAACTCGAAATTTTGAAAGAATCTTTTGGAAGGTCGCTATAAAACCCGGTAAGCCTGTACTATTCGGCAAGGTTGAAGAGATCCCTTTCTTCGGTCTTCCTGGCAATCCTGCAGCAACAGCAGCAACATTTGAGCTATTTGTAAAACCGGCCATTAAACGGCTCTCTGGGCATGTCGATGTCTTGCCAAAAAAACGCATGGCAACACTGATGCATGAAGTAAAGGGAGGCGGGAAACGGCAAGCGTTTCTGTGGTGTTCACTGCAATGGGAGGAGAACAGATACCAAGTGACAGTATCTCAACGACAAGGCTCCGGGCAGAACCGCTGCCTCACAACCAAGAATGCGATTCTCGCTGTGCCGACTAATGTAAGTTCCTTAAATGCAGGAGACCAGGTTCAGGTCCTATTAATCGAAAGCACATAACTTGCCCCTGCCAACTATCTGCTCAATGTTGGCGTCCCTTCACCTTTTACCATTGCCTTTCACGTCAAATTGGTAATTTTAGTAACCACATGATACGGAAAATTTCTCTGACCATCGTTACTAAAAGCACCCTAGTAAACAAAAGGGGTTATGTCGTTACTAACCACCTAAATTTGGCTGTTACTTAACAGCGACGACATTAGCGACATCACCGCATCAGATTAGTAACGTCAGTCGAGGCCAGGCTCGCCCTTCCCTGTTACCAACCACTCTACATTGCAGCCAAACTCTTCAGCTATCTTCAAAATTAGACAAGATTCAATCCTCCTTGATCCTGCCTCCAGACGTACCACTGTCGGTTGGTGGCCTGGGGTTTTGAAATCCGTCAAATTTTGCAGACCATGTCAATCATTCGTAACTACCTGTTTTAACTTGACTCAAGGACGCCTCTCAACTCGTACTCAAGTTTTTTGACGCTCCCTTCCTGTGTCTTATCATTTGCTGAGTAGCACCGTTTTGCAACCAGCAACTTTTCCTTTCCGACAAAATAGAATTTCTTCGTGATTTTGTCTGGTCTCCGTGTACGAGGCGCACCACCAAAACCAATCGCAGGTGTCCGTTCAGTGTCAACTTCGAGTCTGTTGAAATTCTGAAGATAGTGGGTCTTTTTGAACATCTCCCTGATAAATCCTGATTCAATATCAATCGACTTTTTCAACTTGTTGATCGTCACTTTCTTGCGCCAAGCTGCCAAAGAGACAAACCAAAGGCTAGTTGGTACAAGGACAACTGATGCCGTCAAACTGATTAGCAGGTTTGTGTCTTTATGGTTCAGGACTCTTGTCAAAAAACTTACCAGCAGTAACGCTAACCCTGCGTAGAACCAACGACCAACCACTGGCATATCGTCATCCAGTTTGATGTATACGCTATTTGCTTGAAAGGTACTGCTCATCGTCTACCCCTCTAAACCTCTTCGTCAACTCCTCTTTGTTTTTCTGTCTCCATTCTTTCGACTTTCTATAGTTTTGTGTTAAAACGCTAACAACTAGAGATCACTAGACAATGTCGAAGAAAATGGGAACTTGTGCTAAATAAATTTTGAGCATAAAAAAATGGTATCAGCCTTTAAAAAGTTGATACCATTGACTTTTCTGGTGCCCGGGACGAGTACCTAACTGTTGACATATGTGCCTGATTTAACAGTATTCA
>PKTY01000384.1 GCA_002869725.1 Desulfuromonas sp.
GACCCGCCAGACCGGAGAAAATCGGCTGAGACAGCCGCACAGAGAAACTTTCGCTATTCTGGTCGAGGTAGTCGGTATCACGGGTCTGACCACCGGTATTGTTCAACCAGGTGTGGCCATAATCGAGTGACAATGTCGGCAAGAATACCGACCAGGCTTCCAGGACCCCTTCTCCAGCTTCATCGACCTGAAGCTCAGAAACACGGAGCTGGGTACTGTTCTTCAACCCTCGCTCTATGCATTCGTCAAGGGTCAAAGGGTCGGAATCAGAAGCAAAAAGAGGCTGTGCCCATAAAAGTATAAACAGTAATAGAATTAAATTACGCATTCTCGCCATTTCCCTCATTTTTCCCGCAAGGCCCGATCAAAGTTCTCCTTCAACGGTTCAAGGGCGTACTCAAGAACCGTACGGGGTTTGGTGCGGATAAAGACTGCGGCGGGCATACCGGCCGTGAGGGTCAAATCATTCTCGGCCAGTTCCTGTTTGTCCAGCTCAACATGAACGACATAGGTCGGCATCTCTCCGTACGGAGTTTTTTGCAAAATCCGGTCGGCCGAGACATAGACAACTTCCCCGGCGATTTTGGGGGTCGTTCTGGCGGGAAAAGCGAGCAGTTGAACATCTGCAAGCTGTCCATTGTGAACATCGGCAATCTCGGAAACCTGGATACGACACTCCACGATCAACTGACTGTCTTTGGGAACGATATCGAGAATCGGTTGCCCCGGGCTGATAACCCCTCCCTCAGAGTGTATCTGCATGGCAACAACTTCACCGCTGACCGGTGCCGTCACGACCTGACGACGGCGAGCATCCTGTAGGGGTAGAAGTTTCTGCTGCAGCCCATAAATATCCTGTTTGAGCTTGGACAACTCATTGATCGCCTTCTGCCGGTATTCGGACTCCAAGGCATTGATCCTTAGTTCGAACTCGGCAATTTTTTCGCCAAGCTCTGCCCGCTGACCGCGCAGCTGGGCCTTAACCCCCTGGCGGTCAGCCAGAACACGCCGCAGTTCAAGAATTCTGGTCTTGTCTATGAATTGCTCCTTGTACAAAACCAGCTTGGCTTCCAACTCTTCTTCCAAGGCCTGGGTCGCCATGAGCTCTGCAGCGAGACGATCATCGACACTCGCAACCTGCTCATGCAACTGGCTAATCTGCTTTCTCAGCAGTGCCACCTGATTTTGAAGACCCTGTCACCCTGAGAAAAACACTTTTTGTTCCGAGGCGAGAATCTGGGCAAAGTCCTCGGTTGAAATATCGAGGGAGTCGTTTGGCCACTCGGGTTGAGGCAATAGATCTATTTCACCGTTAAGACGAGCTTCCTTCATCCTGGCGCCAGCCATCTGTAGCAGAGTGTGATCGGTCACCGCGGCAACCTGGACCCCATCTAGCAACAGCAACGGCTGTCCTATTTCAACTTGGTTACCGTTGCGAACCAGGATCTTGCTAACGATCCCCCCCTCAAGGTGTTGAACGGTTTTGCGTTCTGTATCGACGCGAACTTCACCGCTGGCGATAATCGCTCCGGTAATTTCTGCAAAGGTCACCCAGAGTCCACCAAGACCAAAGAACAGGCCAACAACAATCAGCCCTGCCAGGATAATACGGCGACTGCTTGAAAATTCAATTTGTAAATCTGGCTTTGCAGCAGCTTCGTCCTGTAATTGAGCATAATCTTCTTCCTTTGCGAAGCTAAACTTACGAAAAAGTCGCTGCCAGAAAGACTCTGAATTTTGATGTTCATCGTTCATAATTTAGTATCCAACTTTATGGTTTAGTTCTTAAGGAATGCCAAAAAAAGCTAGACGGTAGCAGGAACCTTCTGCTGCGACTTCATCTCCGTCAGCTTCTTGAAAACAGCATCACGAGGCCCAAACATGACCAACTGCCCGTCCTTGAGCATCAGAATTTTGTCGACATTAGCCAACAGAGACGGTTTGTGAGTGACAATTACCGTGGTGGTCTCATTCTTCTTCATCTGCTCCCATGAACTGATCAGAGCACGTTCCCCCTCTTCGTCAAGGTTGGAGTTGGGCTCGTCAAGTATGACCAGCTTTGGAGTTCCATAGAGAGCCCGGGCCAAACCAATGCGTTGACGCTGACCACCCGACAGAACTATCCCACCATCGCCGATACGTGTGTCATAACCTTTGGGGAAAGAGAGAATCAGATCATGAACGCCTGCCTGCTGTGCTGCCGAAATCACCTGATCAGAATCGACCTGTTTGAGACGGGCGATATTCTCCGCAACCGTCGCCGAAAAAAGTTCGATGTCCTGAGGAAGGTAGCCAATATGGGGCCCAAGTTTCTCCTGGTCCCAGGTAAAGATATCAGAGCCGTCAAGACGAACCACCCCTTGAACAGGCTGCCAGATCCCCAGAAGAAGTCGGCAAAGAGTCGATTTCCCGGCACCTGATGGACCAATAATTCCAAGGGATTCGCCGGACAGAAGAGAGAAGTTGACGCCTCTAAGAATTACGCTATCGTTGATCTGGAAGCTGGCATGATCTACATCAAGCTGACCTTTCGGTTCAGGAAGGTCCATGGACCCCTGCTCGGACCGGCCCGCAAAGGTTTCATTGAGCCGAGCCCACGCTCCCCGGGCCTCGATCATCTGCTTCCAAGAACCGATCCCCATCTGCACCGGTCGCAACGCCTGGCCCATAATGATTGACGCCGCAATCATGCAGCCGGCGGTAGACATTTCCTCTAGGGTCAACCAGGCACCGACTCCATAGATGAAGACCTGCATCGACTGACGAAGCCAACTAGAAATTGACTGTACGAGTCCCGATTGCCTGCTGGCCTGGGTTTGCAGCTTCATTACCGCATCGTTCATCCCCTGCCAACGATTGGCTACGCCATCAAGCATTCCCATGCTGCGTACAACCTGGGCGTTACGGCGGGCTGTTTCGAAAAACTTCGTGGAAAACCCCATGACAACATTTGCCGTATCAAGAGGCTTTCGACTGACTTTTTCGTTGATCACCGCCAAGATAATCAGCAGAACCGCACCGCCTGTTGCAACCAACCCGAGCAGAGGATGGAGGAAATAGATGACCACCAGAAACAAAGGTGTCCAAGGAATGTCAAACAGGGTAAAAATCGCATTACCCCCGAAGAAGTTGCGCAAAATGTTAACATCACGCAGCCCCGCCTGGTTGGGTTTAGAACCAAC
>PKTY01000160.1 GCA_002869725.1 Desulfuromonas sp.
CGACCACGCCATCGCCGAGAAACGGGCTGCTGAGCAGGAGTCCGGCTACAGGTTCATCGGGGTAGCTGATCGGATAGAAGAGAGCGCCAATCCCGCCCATGGAAAATCCGGCCAGCCAGATTTGCTGATAACCTTGATCTCTGGCCGGATCGATGATATCGAACTTCAGCCTCTCATGAAGGGTCTCGGTCAGGTAGTAGCCGAAATGGGCATCCGGAACAACAATATCGAAGGGGAGGTTGTGCTCACGCACCGCCTCGATGATTCCGTAGCGTTCGAAGTCCAGATAGCTTCCTCCCCGTCCGCGCAGCAGGACCAGAAGGTTCGGCTGTTGTACGGTTGGCATACTGCGATACTCGAGAAC
This sequence comes from Desulfuromonas sp., assembly GCA_002869725.1. Lineage (GTDB taxonomy): Bacteria > Desulfobacterota > Desulfuromonadia > Desulfuromonadales > BM103 > BM103. The sequence continues at coordinate 365 of PKTY01000160.1, forward strand.
CGGGATCGGCACTTTGGGTGCACAGGCCGAGAGGGTGACAAGGAGCGACGTCAAGGTCAGTAGCAGAGAGAGGTTTCTGCCCACCACCCTCATTGCAGGATCTCGCGGGCATTTTCAAGGAAGTGCACCCGCCACGGGTAGGGGTCTTTAAAGGTCTCCAGGTTCTGCTGGGCCACCCACTGCAACTCCTCGTGGGCCAATTCCGGCTCATTGATGATTGGATAGTAATACTTCCCCCTGGCCCAGCGTGGAAGCAGCCAGCTGTCCCCCTTCTCCACGGCCTTCGCCATCCAGAGGTCTCCCAGTTCGGTCGAGCCGCCATAGGCCCCAGGAAGAGCATAAAAGCAGATCGCTTTGGCGAACTCGACACCGCCACCGCCAAAGTCGGGGGTAACCTCGGTGATTCTTTCCAGAAAGACCAGAGCCCGCTGCAGCCATTTGACATTCACGATTTTGGCTGGCAGTGACATCCCTTCCTTGAATTCATACTGCAGGGCGGTCACCCAGAAGAACATCGCCTCGACCTCGTCGGCCCCAAGCAGACTACTCGCCTCCCAGGGTGTAGCCCCGGTGTCGACTCTCTGCCGGAATTGAGGGTTGCGGTACATGGCCCGTTCGGCATAGCGCATAGCTTTCCTGAACAGCTCAGACTTTTCCCGGCGCTTGTCGGTGAAGGCTGTCCCTTCCAGGATGGTCAGGGTGCTGAGTTGGGTCAGAGCTTCATAATCAGAAGGATTTTCGGTGAGAACCTGCTGGTAGGAGGTGATGGCCCGGCGCAGCGACGCCTGATCCTCTGCCCGCTCGAAATCGGCCCGGGCTTGATCCAGCAATTTGCGAGAGGTCATCGCAGACGGCTCGCTCCCGCCTTGCTGCCAGTCGGGATTCCAGGTCATCGCGCATCCGCTGAGCAGCGTGCTCATCATGGCCAGCAGAATCCATGCTCTAATCGGTTTCATTACAGTTCCTCCCGAAAAGGTGTGATGCATGAATGACGACTCTAATGAGGGGGGCGTCTGGTCGTCAACAAACGGTCAGGTGCAGGTAGCCGGTGGAGAAGCGCCCGCTCTCCGGGACAAAGCATAGCAGCTTCTCCCCTTTCTGCAGCTGTCCGGATTTGAAAAGCTCTTCGAGGATGATGTAGAAGGACGCAGAGCCGGTGTTCCCCTTGCTGGTCAGGTTGGTGAACCAGCGTCCCTCGGGGATCTCCATGCCGACCCGTTGCAAACCCTGCTTCAGGGGGAGGCGGAAATAGTTGGAGGAATAGTGGGGGAGGAACCAGTCGATCTGCTCCGGCTTGAGAGCGTGCTTGCGCATGATGCCAGGGAGAGCCTCGTCGACGGTAATCCTGATGATCTGGTCATTGAGCAACCGGACATCCTGCTTGATGTTGAACACTCCGGTTTCGAGAGCCTTGCTGCGCTCGATTTGCCGCCACCCCTGCAAACGACCATCGGCCATTTTCTGTGCGCCGGCATACATGCAGGTCTCCATCATATGGGCAAAGGAGACGATCTCGATCCAGTCGATCCTCAGCGCCAGTTGGTCAGTGGCGGGAGGGTCCGCGGTCAGGTAGGCTGCGCCGGCACCGTCAGAGAGCATCCAGCGCAGAAAGTCCTGATCGAAGGAGAGCGTCGGATTTTCATGGAGTGCCTCGGCCTTGGCTGCGGCGACCCGCCCCATCTGTCTGGCCGACATAGAGCTTGAGGCCAGTTCCGAACCGGTGGCCACCGCATTGCGGTGTTCACCGCAGGCAACCGCCATCCAGGCATATTTCAGGGCAGTGATTCCGGATAGACAGACCCCCGCAGTGCTGACCGCTTCAAGGGGCGTCCCCGCCAACTCTCCCTGAACCATCAAGGCGTGCCCGGGCATGATCTGGTCAGGGATCGAGGTGCCGCAACAGAGACATTCGAGGTCGACCAGGGTAAAGCCGGGGTAGGGGTGAAGCCGGCGTACTGCCTCGGCGGCCAACTGCGCATTGCTGTGAGTGGCCTCTCCGGTTGCAGGGTCGATGGCATAGTGCCGAGTTTTGATGCCGTTGTTGCGCAGCACGATGCGGCGGGTCCGCGAAGGGAGGTTGTTGACCATGCCGAGCAAACGCTCCATCTCCTCGTTGGAAACCGGATCGTTCGGCAGGAAGCAAGCCAGGTCGGTGATATAGACGGACATAATGGTCACACTCTGGCGTTACGATGACCACGGGCGAGGAGGTCGGCGTAACGTTGGTAGAAGATCTCTTCCGGGAGGCGAGTCGCCATCACCGAATTAGTCAGGGTGTAATAATCCAGGTCATCGACGGTAATTCTGGCTTTCAACTGCTGATGAAGCCTGGTCCCTGGCAGCGGGGTCAAAACGGTGTACATCGGTAGCTCGACGCACTGTTCGTCAACGAAACCGGCCAGCTTGTCAAAGTTTTCTTCAGTATAGTCGGGGGAGATAATGAAGTCACCGACAATAGTAATCCCCAACTGATGCAAAATGGCGATCGCCTCACGGCTGGTGGCGGCATTGCTCTGCTTGTTGAAGCTGGTCAGAGACCTGTCGGTGATCTCCTCGAAGCCGATCACCACAGCACGCAGTCCAATCTCTTTCCATTGCCTGAGTAGTTCCGGATAATTGACTACAGTGTCGGCACGTACATCGGCCAGATACTGTTTGCTAATACCTGCCCGGGCGATCGCTTCGGCCAGTTGCAGGGCGTGAACCCGGTTGCCGAAACTGTTGGCATCGACCAGGCGAATGACCGGGCTTTCGGTGAGGCAGTCGATTGCCGCCACCACATGCTCTGTGGGTGCTGTCAGATAGCGTTTTCCGGTGACCGGGCCGATGCAGCAGAAGTTGCAGTCGTATGGACAGCCCGCGGCACTGGCGACCAACCCCATCTGCAGACCTAGACTCTGTAATGTATATGAAGGGCGGTAATGGTCGACCAGGTCATAGCGCGGTCTGTTCGGACAAACCAGGTCGGCGCTTGTATAGTCGCGTGCCGTCCAGCACAGCGCTCTCCCAGGAGTGCTACGAGCCATCCCGGGGATGTCAATCGTCTGAGCCGACGCAATCCCTTCCACCAGGTCGTGCAGGCTTTGAGTTCCCAGGCCGATGGCGATCCAGTCGATTTCTGGGCGATTGAAATCCTCGGGGACGTTGGAAGCATGACTGCCACCAATGACGATGGTTGCCGAACTCTGCTCCCGGATTGTCCGGGCCAGCTTTAGAGCACTGTTGGCTTCGCAGGTCATCGCCGTCAACCCGACCAGTTGCGGGGAAAAATCGACGAGGGTTTTCTGCAATCCGTTTGGTTCGACCTTCAAGTCAAGAATCCGAACCTCATGATCGACAAGGTTGCCGGCCAGCATCTCCAGCGCCAGAGGCTCACCGCGAAAGATCTGTTTGATTGAGCTGATGCCGTAACGCTCTTCGGGTATGCTGCGTCCGCAGTTGGGAGGATTGATCAGGAGTATGCGCATGGGCGATGAAATTGTCAGGGTGAATTGGAGATTTGCATTTGAATAAAAAATCAATTTAGAAGATTAGCTCATCCAACGCAATAAATATGATCGAAATCCAACTCCGGACAATGGCTTCAGCATAGACCACTCTTGACACCCGCAAAACCGGTATGGTAGTTTTTTGGCGGCCTTACGGGCACTTAATTGCCCTAGATCGATAATTTTCAGACATCAAGCCTGCCCCGATGTCTGCCGGTCCCCAACCGATGTCTCAAGGTGCGCGAAGATCCAGTATTGGCTGCCGCGCGCCAGGGAGGAAGCGATGAGCAAAAAGCTGCTTTTGGCAGACGACAGTATCACGATCCAGAAGGTTATACAGATCACCTTTGCTCATGAGGATTATGACCTGACCATTACCGACAACGGTGATACTGCTTTTGCCAAGGCACAGGAGGTTAGGCCGGACCTGGTGATCGCCGATATCTACATGCCCGGGAAAAACGGCTATGAACTGGTCGCGGCGGTCAAACAGGATGCTGCGCTGCAGCACATTCCGGTGCTGCTGCTGGCCGGTTCCTTCGAGCCGTTCGATGAAGACAAGGCCCGCAGTTGCGGGGCCAACGCTTGGCTTGAGAAGCCTTTCGAGTCCCAGACTCTGATCGATAAGGTCTCTGAACTCCTCGAATCGGCACCCGCTCCTGCGGTCAGTGCGCCGTCGGTTGCCGCTGCACCTCCAGAACCTGCAGCAGTTCCAGTCGCTCCGCCTGTCGCACCGCCGGTTGTGGAGCCAGTGGCCGAGCCACAGGCTGAAGAGCCGGCCATGGCCATGGAAGATCCGTTTGGTGATATCTCTTTTGATGAAGAGCCGCCCGCTGAACCGGAAGCTTTCGAGGATGACTGGAGTGATCTTTCTCAGCCGACTGAGGAGCCCGTTACGCCGGAGCCGCCTTCTGTGCCCGAACCCCCGGTTGCAGAGGTGACTCTGGAAGAGGCGGCACCTGAAGGCGAAGATTTCAGTTTTGAAACCGCTGAGCCTGTAGCCGAGGAGGTGGCTTCTTTTGAAGAGGAGTTCTCCTTCGCCGAGGAGGTGGCTGAGCCTGAGCCACCAGCCGCAGTTGCGACTGTCGAACCTTCCGGGGAGTTTGGTGATTTCGACTTCGATTCCTTCGATGAGGTCGAAGATGTGATGCCTCTTGACGACGATGATATTCTTGGGGCCGAGGACCTCGAACCCGCTCCGCCCGAGCCGACCCTCACCCCTTGGTCGAGATCGAGCGTTGAGGAAGAAGATATCTTCGCAAAGTCTGAAGAGGAAGACATGTTCGGTGAACTTCCGCCTCTCCAAGAAGAGCCGATGGCAGTTCCTGAAGAGATGATCGTCGAGGAAGAGCCGCTCGATGCCTTTGCCGAGCCGATCCCGGCCACACCTGTTTCTGTCGAACCTGTCGCTGTGACAGAGACGGAAGTCGCTCCACCTGCATCCGAACCGGTAACTGAACCCGAGCCTGTCGCCGTTCCTGCGCCGGAGCCCGAGGCTCCTGTTGCTGTCGAACCGGTTGAAGTGGAACGGAAGGTGGCTGCCATGAGTGAAGCCGACCTGGAGGCGATTGTCGAGAAGGTCGCCGGTCGGATTATCGAGAGGTTGGCCGACACGGTTCTTGAGCGCATTGCTTGGGAGGTTGTTCCTGACCTGGCCGAGAATCTGATCCGTGAAGAGATCCGTAAAATTAAGGAAGAGGCGGCCTGAAACCGCTGAAGCACAACCAAATTGATCAGATGAATGGGGATGCCTGCGAGGTCCCCATTCTCTTTTTCTGAAAAGGACCCGAACAACTATGCAAGCATCCTTGAACAAAGGGTATGAGCCGCACGACGTGGAACGCAAATGGTACCAGGCCTGGGAGCAGGCTGGTTATTTCCGAGCTGACCAGGACTCTGACAAGCCCGCTTACGCAATTGTTATCCCGCCCCCCAATGTCACCGGAGTTCTGCACATGGGGCATGCCCTCAACAACACCCTGCAGGACATCCTCTGTCGTTGGAAGCGGATGACCGGCCACGAAGTGCTGTGGATGCCGGGAACCGATCATGCCGGGATTGCCACCCAGAACGTGGTGGAAAAACAGCTCGCCGCTGAAGGGGCGGATCGTCACCAGGTCGGGCGGGACGGCTTCATCGAGCGAGTCTGGCAGTGGCGTACGGAGTCGGGGGGGCAGATCATCGAGCAGCTCAAGCGCCTCGGTGCCAGCTGTGACTGGGAGCGCGAGCGGTTCACCATGGACGAGGGGCTGTCCCGCGCGGTGCGGGAGGTCTTTGTGCGCCTCTACGAGGACGGGCTGATCTATCGAGCCAACCGCCTGATCAACTGGTGTCCGCGTTGCCACACCGCCCTCTCCGACCTGGAGGTCGAGCATGATGAAAAACGCGGTCATCTCTGGCATCTGCGTTACCCGGTCATCGGTAGCGACCGTTATCTGGTGGTGGCCACCACTCGCCCCGAGACCATGCTCGGTGACACGGCTGTGGCTGTTCACCCCGAGGACGAGCGTTACCGGGAGCTGATCGGCAAGTCGGTCCTGCTGCCTCTGGTCGATCGCGAGATTCCGATTATCGCCGACGAGTATGTCGATCGCGAATTCGGTACCGGTGTGGTCAAGATCACTCCGGCCCATGACTTCAACGACTTTGAAGTCGGCAAACGCCACGGACTGGAGCAAATCAATATTTTCGACGAATCGGGGGTGGTCAACCCGAATGGCGGCCCCTATTGCGGCCAGGAACGCTACGAAGCGCGCGCCAACCTGGTGGCCGACCTTGAGAATCTAGGGTTGTTGGAAAAGATTGACGACTACCAGAACGCGGTGGGTGAATGTTATCGCTGCAAGACGGTGATCGAGCCTTATCTCTCCCTGCAGTGGTACGTCAAGGTCGGTCCGCTGGCCGAGCAGGCGATCAAGGCGGTCGAAGAGGGGAAGACCCGCATTGTGCCGCCCCAGTGGGAGAAGACCTACTTTGATTGGATGTACAACATCCAGGACTGGTGCATTAGTCGGCAGATCTGGTGGGGGCACCGCATCCCGGCCTGGTATTGCGACGACTGCAGTGAGTTGACGGTCAGCCGTGAGGATGCCACCTGCTGTGCCCACTGCGGGAGTGAGGCGCTTCGGCAGGATACTGATGTGCTCGACACCTGGTTCTCCTCGGCACTCTGGCCGTTTTCGACCATGGGTTGGCCGGATCAGACCTCGACTCTAGGAAAATTCTACCCGACATCCTGTCTCGTCACCGGTTTCGATATTCTGTTCTTCTGGGTGGCGCGGATGATGATGATGGGGCTCAAGTTCATGGACAGAGTACCGTTCACCGATGTCTATACCCATGCCCTGGTTCGAGACGCCCAGGGGCAGAAGATGAGCAAGAGCAAGGGAAACGTCATCGACCCGCTGCATGTGATCGACGATTATGGGGCCGATGCCTTCCGCTTCACTCTGGCATCGTTTGCGGCCATGGGACGCGATATCAAACTGTCCACTGAGCGGATTGCAGGTTACAAGGCCTTTGCCAACAAGCTCTGGAATGCCAGCCGTTTCGCGCTGATGAACCTGGAAGGATTTGACCCGGCTGCTGCCGATCTTGACCGTTTCGAGTTGGCTGACGCCGACCGCTGGATTCTGACCCGTCTCAGCGAGACGATCGACCAGACCGGCCGCTCTCTCGAGGATTACAGGTTCAACGAGGCGGCCAGCACCCTGTATGCTTTCACCTGGCACAGCTTCTGCGACTGGTATATCGAACTGGCCAAGGAGGACCTCTACGGCGACGATCCCCAAGCCAAGCTGCGGGTTCGGACGGTGCTCTACACGGTGCTGGAACAGCTCTTGCGCCTGCTGCATCCTTTCATGCCGTTCATCACCGAAGAGATCTGGCAGAGCCTGCCCGGTAAACGACCGGTCGCATCGATCATGCTGGCCGACTTTCCGGTCGCCGCAGGCTTGCCGGTCGATGTCGATGGTGCGGCACGTATGGAGCTGGTGATGGATGTGGTGAGGGCGATCCGCAATGTGCGTGGCGAAATGGATGTGCCACCTGGCAAGAAGATCACAGCGGTGCTCGATTGCAAAACAGAGCGGGTGGCCGAGATCCTCCGCCAGGGGAGCTCAGCTGTCCGCACCCTCGGCAAGGTCGCGGAACTCACCATCGGTGTAGAAGCATCACGTCCGGAACAGGCGGCCACCCAGGTGGTCGGCGAAGTGGAGATTCTGCTGCCGCTGGCTGGCCTGGTCGATGTTGCCGAGGAGGAGAAGCGCCTGAATAAGGAGATTGCAAAGGTTCAGAAGGACGTCGATCTGTTTACCAGGAAGCTAAGCAACGAGAAATTTGTCGCCAACGCGCCTGCCGAGGTGCTGGAGAAGGATCGTGGCAAATTGCGCGATGCCGAGGAGAAACTGGCTGTTCTCAAAGAGAGTTTATTGAAGATTCAGTCGCTCGGTTAGAGCTTGGTTGACAGAGTTTGATAAAGAACGCCGGAGGCCTGTTTCAAAAGCCTCCGGCGTTCTTTTTTGTCTGTGGTTCTTAAGCCTGTGTTCGTTCAGTAGCCGAGTTCAATGTCAGCCAGAGCTTCACCCAGATAATCGCGTATCTGTCGACTGCTCTCCATTTTGAGGGTGTCGTCATGGCAGCGTCGTGCCAGCTCATAGCTCATCCCTTTGAGGAATGCTTTGGTGCGTGGGATAAAAGGGGCCGGCATCGAGAACTCGTGCAACCCCATGCCGACCAGCAGAATCAGGTTGAGGGGGTCGGAGGCCATCTCACCGCACAGGCAGACCCCTTTGTCGAGGGATTTGGCGGTTGCAGTGACCTCGGCGAGCACCTGCAGGACCACCGGGTGCAGCGGGTCGTAGTATTTGCTGACCAGCGGGTTGTTGCGGTCTGCTGCCAGCAGGTACTGGATCAGGTCGTTGGTTCCCAGGGCGAAGAAGTCGACCACTTTGGCCAGGGGGCTGATCAATCGTACTGCGGCCGGAACCTCTATCATCACTCCGAGGGGGATGTCGGTGGCCGGTTCCAGCCCTTCCCGGCGCAGGTTGCTGCGGGCCTCTTCAATGACCTCCAGGCAGGCGTAAATTTCATCCATGCTGGAGATCATCGGGAACAGCATACGTACCTGTCCATGTCTGCCGGCCAGCAGAATTGCCTCGATCTGGGTGCGGAAGATATCGCGATTGTCGAGTGAAACCCGCACTGAGCGCCAGCCCATGAAGGGGTTGTCCTCGCGGGGAGGCTGAAAGTAGGGGAGACCCTTGTCGCCGCCGATATCGAGGGTGCGGATGGTGACCGGTTCGCCGGGGAAGCCTTCGACCACTTTGCGGTAGAGAAGGTACTGATCATCCCGACTGGGGAAATCTCCACGCGCCATATAGGGGAACTCGGTGCGGTAGAGGCCGACCCCCTCGGTACCGAAGCGCAAGGCGATATCGATGTCGCTGAGCAGCCCGATGTTGGCGCGCAGTACGATCCGAACCCCGTCGGCAGTTGCTGCCGGTTGGTCACGGTAGGTTTCGAGGCGGCTCAGTTCTCGGCCCTGATCGTCCTCCAGGCGTAGGTATTCCTTGCATATCGTTTCCGGTGGATTGATGTAGACTCGCCCCGAGTTGGCATCAACAATCAAGTGGTCTTCGGGAGCGATGTTCTTCAAGGCCCCGCGCACTCCGACCATGGCGGGAATTCCCATCGACTTGGCCATGATCACGGCATGGGAGTTCTTCTCATCGTTCTCTGTCAGAATGCCGAGGATCTGGTCAGGGTCGAGGCAGGCCATGTCCGAGGGGAGAATCTGTCGCGCGACAAGAACCCCGGGATGCTTGAGATGGAGGACCCGGTCATCGGCATCGCCAACCAGGTTGGCCAGAATGCGTCGGCCGATGTCCTCCATGTCGGCTGCCCGCTCGCGCAGGTAGTGGTCGTCCATGCGTTCGAACGCATCGATATAGCCGGAGACGGTTTTCTCGATTGCATAGGCCGCGCTATGTCCCTGTTCGATCTCTCCATGCAGTTTGTCGATAAAACCGCGATCTTCAAGAATCATCAGGTGCGTGTGAAAGATTGCGGCGTCCTGTTCGGAGAGCCGCTCGGCCACCTGTTTTTCGAGGTAGAGGGTCTGGATGCGGGTCTTTTCCAGAGAGCTGTCGAGGGCCGCTATCTCGGCAGGCATGTCGACATCCTCTTCGTGAAGAATGTCGGCAAAGCCCAGGCGTTCCTCTAGAATCGCCGCAGGGCCGGAGACAACGCCGGGGTATGCGACTTCTCCTGCTAGGGTCTGGCTGCCGTTTGGCGACTGCGCCGGATCAGTTGGTGGTGTCTTGGTCTGCAGGTTGATTGCCGCCAACTCTTCGCTGATGCGCAGGGTTTCCATCTCTTTCTGGCGCATGGTGTCGAGCAGGCGGGCGTTGACCACAATCGATGAAACCTGGAAGGCGATGGTAGTCAGGGCACTGATCTCTTCTTTGTTGAACTTGCGTGGGTCCCTGGTCTGCAAAACAATGACGCCCAGGGGGGAACTGCGATCGAACAGCGGGATGCCAAGGAATGAGTGGTAGCGTTCTTCGCCGGTCTCCTTGAAATATCGGTAGCTGGGATGTTCCTGTGGTTCCTCGATGGCGATGGCGTGCCGTTTCTGAGCGGCGATCCCCGTCAAGCCCTCGCCGATACGCATACTGACCTTGCCGATGGCGCGTTTCGAGAGGCCTTTGCTGGCTCGCAGACGAAGAATCTGCTGGTCACTTTCGAGCAAGTAGATCGAACAGACGTCGGTGCGCATGCGGCGAGCCACCAGAGTAACGATGTTGCGCAGGGTCTCGTCGAGATCGTGGGACTGGAGAATCAGGGTGCTGATGTCTTCCAGTGTGGTCACGCCGATTTTGGATGGGGGTTTTGCTGTCATATCTGCTTTGATTCCAGAAAATGCATACTGGCAGATCATAGCCGATTTTAACTTGTTTGACGAGAGGGAAGCTGCCGTTTTTATGAAATAAAAAAACGCCGCCCGGGGGAGAGAGATCCCGCGGCGGCGTGAAACAAGGGCGCAGTTTTGGGTTTGTGCAAAGCTGCGTTCCCTAGACAGGTGTTTAACTTAACAGCAAATGATGTGCCAATATTTTGCCTGACTTAAATTGTCTTGATTGTGTCATTAAAATCAGTGAGTTAAGATTTATCGTCGGTGTGTTGTGAAAAGTCCGAATTGTGTCAAATGTGACACATGAAAAACGATGTCGAAGAAAAAACGCCGTAAAGACGCGTCAAATGACCGTGCCATGTGTGGCACATGCCGTTTGGCGCAAGGTGACACTTAGTGTTCAGTTTCTGAAGTTTGTACCGCTCAGGCCGGCCCGGTCGAGCATACGGTAGAAACTGCGACGGGGAATTCCGGCAAGGCGAGCCGCGGCAGAAACATTCCCCTCGGCTTCCCGCAGGTAACGGACCAGAAGCTGCTTCTCGAACTGGACGACATGCTTCTGCTTCTGTTGGCGCAGATTGTTTGTTTCGAGGCCCAAACTGTTCTGGTTGACAAACTCGCTGAAAATCACCGGCAGGTTCTCTAGGCGGATGACTTCGTCCTGGGTAAGGACTGCCGCCCGCTCAATGATGTTCTGCAGCTCACGAATGTTTCCCGGCCAGTGATACTGGCGCATAGCCTGAATCGCCCGCTCCTCGATGGCGCCTAGCGCCTTGTTGACCCGGGTGCTGGCGTGGGCCACGAAAACCTGAATCAGCTCCTCAAGGGAATCCATACGGTTGCGCAGGGGGGGCATGTTGATGGTGAAGACATTGAGGCGGTAGAAGAGGTCCTCGCGGAACCAGCCGTTCTTCACTCCCTGTTCGAGGTTGCGGTTTGTGGCGGCGATCAACCGAACATCAACCCGGCTGACCTGGTTGCTGCCGACCGGCCGGATTTCCCCGGTATCGAGGGCTCTCAGCAGTTCTGCCTGCAGTTTGGGGGTGATGTCTCCGATCTCATCGAGAAAGATGGTTCCACCGCTGGCCGCTTCCAAAAGCCCCTTTTTGTCGCGATGGGCTCCGGTAAAAGCCCCCTTGCGGTGTCCGAACAGTTCGCTCTCCAGCAGACTGTCGGTCAAGGTCGTGCAATTAACGGTCACCAGCGGTTTGTCGGCGCGGCGGCTCTGAGCGTGGATGGCTCGGGCCGTGAGCTCCTTGCCGGTGCCGCTTTCGCCACGAATCAGTACTGTGGTCGGCGTTGGTCCGACCTGGTGAATCAGACGGATCACCTCCCTGGTTCGAAGGTCCTTACCGACGATATGGGTGTCGCCAAACTGCTGGGCGAGAGCGTGCTGGGCCAGTTCGTATTTCTGGGTCAGCTTGACGTGATCGTCTTCAAGCCGTTTCAGGGAGTGCGGCAGGCACATGTCGGCTTCGGCCAGCCCCTGGTAGACCGCTACGGCATGATCACGGCAGGTCGGGTAGCCACAGGCGCCGCAGTCAAGTTCGTCTCGAACTTCGAACTTGTTGGTTCCACGCAGGATCTGGCGCAGGCGTTCACCGCTCGGCACACCAAGCCGCTGATGCTTGTTCTGGAAAGAGCGCCCGAGAGGGGGGGGCATCAGGTCGCTGAGGTAGGTCGAGCGGGTCCGGTAGTAGAAGTCGCGGGTGCGGTGGTGTTCGATAATCAGGTTGCGCTTGGAGAAGGTGGTCAGGCGGTTGTTCTTGCCCGGACCTCCGATGCAGCCGCCGTTGCAGAAACGGATATCGACCATCTTGGGCGAGATGCGGCCAGCAGCAAGGTCCTTGATGACTTCGAGAGCATTCTCTTCTCCCTCGGTCGAGATATAGTCCGGATCGAAGTGGTCGCTGCTGATCCCGAAAGCCTGAAAGGGACCGCCACTGATGGCAAACATCCTGCTCCGGTTAGGCTGAATGCCATCGAAAGCGGTCTCGCCAAGACGCTTGAGGTCAAGCCCCTTCTGCTGCAGCATCTGTGATAGCTCGCGATAGGTAATGACGCAGTCGATGGAGCCTTTGGTCGGTTCATCTTCGATCTCGAATTTGCCGGCGATGCAGGAGCTCACATAGACCACCGATCGGTCGCTGCCGATGCGGTCCTTGATAAAACGACCGATGGCAGCCATCGGTGAGACCAGGGGGATCATGTTCTTCAGCAGTTGCGGATAGTGGCGCTCGATCAGATCGACCACTGTCGGGCAGTGGGTGGTCAGCAGGGTGTCACTTGGGTGCTGCGTAATGGCGCGTCGATAGCCATCGCTGAGCAGTTCGACGCCAAACGCCCCTTCGTGGACCTCGGAAAAGCCGAGTCGTCGTAGGCCGGTGACCAGCTGTCCGGGCAGAACGTCATTGAAAAAGGCCGGATAGGAACAGCCGAGTACCGCCACCGGTGGCCTGTTGTCGGCCAGCAGACGCCGGCATTCGTTGAGGCTTTCGGTAATCACCTTGGCCTGCTGCGAACAGACCCTGATGCACTTGCCGCAGCCGATGCAACGCTCGTCAATGACCTCGGCATACTCACTGCGCACGCGGATCGCCTTGACCGGGCAGTTGCGCACACAGGAGTAGCATTTACGGCAGTTTTCGCAGACAGTCTTGATCAGGCCCATGAAACAAAATTCCCGTTGTGAAATGATGATGAATTGTGCCACTTGTGGCACGGTCGGTCAAGGAGACAAAGAGGGAGAGAGTTAGATGCGGTACTTTCCAACCTCATCACTGAAGTGGCAGGCGACCTGATGACCGGGTTTTTCCACGACCAGTTTCGGGGCCTCATTCTGGCAGAGCTCTTTTGCGTATGGGCAGCGTGGGTGGAAGTGGCAGCCGGAGGGCGGGTTGATGGGGGAGGGGATTTCACCGGAGAGGATCAGTCGCTGTCTGCGGCGGGTTGGGTCGGGAACCGGGACGGCGTTGAGCAGCGCTTCGGTGTAGGGGTGAGCAGGGGTGGCGCAGATCATATCGGCGGGGCCGAGTTCGACAATCCGCCCGAGGTACATGACCGCCACCCGGTTGCAGAGATGGGCGATGACGCCGAGGTCGTGGGCGATCAGCAGGTAGGTTAGTTTGAACTCGTCCTGAAGGTCCTGCAGCAGGTTGACGATCTGGGCTTGAATCGACAGGTCGAGAGCTGAAACCGGTTCGTCGGCGACAATCAACTTTGGCTTGACGGCCAGAGCCCGGGCGATACCGACCCGCTGTCGCTGACCGCCTGAGAACTCGTGGGGGTAGCGATCGGCATGATCCGGAGAGAGACCGACCGTCTGCAAAAGTTCTGTCACCTGAAGGCGCATTTTGCCGGGTTCAACCAGACGGTGAATCTTCAAGGGTTCACCGACGATTTCGCCGATCTTCATCCGGGGGTTGAGAGAGGAGAACGGATCCTGAAAAATCATCTGCAGGTTGCGGCGGGCTGCGAGCAGCTGAGATTTTGACAGTTCAAGCAGTGGTTGGTCGAGAAAGCTGATGCTTCCCGCGTCCGGTTCGAGCAGACGCATGATCAGCTTGCCGGTTGTCGATTTGCCGCATCCTGATTCGCCGACAAGTCCCAGGGTCTCGCCGGGGAAGATGTCGAAAGAGATCCCGTCGACCGCCCGCAAAGCCGCTTTTGTCGTCCCGGGACGACCGCTGCTGACCATGAAACTCTTGTGCAGGTTGCGAACTGAGAGCAGCGGGTTCACGGCAGTACTCTCCAGCAGCGCACCAGGTGACCTGGGGCCACCTCGGTCAGGGGAGGCAGCTGTTCCCTGCAGGGGGCGAATTTCTCCGGGCAGCGATCCAGAAAGGGACAGCCGGCATCCCTTGTCTGAGTCGGAACGCTCCCCTCGATAGGGGTGAGGCGTGTGTGACGCTCTCCGATTTTGGGGATGCAGGCCAGCAGACCTTTGGTGTAGGGATGAGACGGGTTGGCGTAAATCTGCCGAACCGGTGCGGACTCGAGTACCAGGCCGGCATACATGATCACAACCCGGTCGGCATGTTCCGCGACGATCCCCAGGTCATGGGTGATCAGTAGGGTTGCCATGCCTCGCTCCTGCTTGATGCGGGTCAAAAGGTCCATAATCTGGGCCTGGATGGTGACATCAAGAGCGGTGGTCGGTTCATCGGCAATCAGCAGTTCGGGGTCGCAGGCCAAGGCCATGGCGATCATCACGCGCTGCCGCATGCCACCCGAGAGTTGATGAGGATAGTCGCTCAGACGCTGCCCGGCAGAAGGGATACCGACCTGTTGCAACAGGTCGGCAGCCACCTCAAGAGCTTTTTGACGGGGAGTTCCCCGATGTAACGCCAAAACTTCGGTGATTTGCTCGCCGATGCGCAGAACCGGGTTAAGGGAGGTCATCGGTTCCTGAAAGATCATGCCGATACGGTTGCCGCGAAACCGCCGCATCTCGGCTTCGGGGAGGTTGCCGAGGTTGTGCCCGGCAAAGTGGACTGTCCCCTCGACGATCCGTCCGGGGGAGGGAATCAGGCGTAAAATCGACAGGGCGGTCATCGATTTGCCGCAGCCCGATTCACCGACTAAGGCGAGAGTCTCCCCTTTATCGATCTGCAGATCGATGCCGGCGATGGCTTTGACCAAGCCCCGCTCGCTGAAAAAATAGGTTTTGAGGTTGGCAACGTCTAGTAAACTGGACATGAGCTTCGATTCTGGCTGATGATGATGCGTTGCAAGAAAAGCACGCCATCGGCACCAAGTCAATCGGTAATGCAGCAGGCGGTGCGACGGAAAAACGGTAGGGTCATTTCAAAGGATGAAGGGGAATAGTCTGATGAACGATTTGGTCGACCTGCACCTGCACAGTCGATTCTCCGACGGAGTACTCTCTCCTGCGCAACTGGTCTCCGAGGCGGCCCGTTTGGGCCTGCGAGCGGTTGCCATAGCCGATCACGACAATGTCGATGGCATCGGCGAGGCTCTGGCGACCGGGCAGAGCTGCGAAGTCGAGGTCGTCAGTGGGGTGGAGTTATCGGTGGTCTGGGAAGAGTTGAGCGACGTGCACCTGCTCGGTTACGGTTTCGATCATTGCAATCCTCAGCTGGTCGATGCCTTGAGATCTTTTCGGGAGTTTCGATCCGGGCGCAGCCTGCGAATTCTCGACAATATCAACCGGGCCCTGGAGCGCGAAGGAAAGGCGCCCCTTCTCTTTAGCGACGTCTTGGCCAGGGCTGGCGGCACCATTGGTCGGCCACATCTTGCCCAGGAGTTGGTCGCCAGGGGGTATGCCCGCGACATGGAGGGCGCTTTTGAGCGTTACCTGGTCCCCCACAACGAGCCGAAACGATACTTCCCGATCGACGAGGCCATTGCCACCATTCATGATGCCGGAGGCTGCGCAGTTCTGGCCCATCCCCCGTTTATCAAGGTGACCCATGATAAACTCCGTCCGCTGGTCGAACGTTTTGTCTCGATGGGGCTAGACGGTATCGAGGCCTATAACTCGGGGAGTGACAACCACGGAATCGACAGCCTGATCACACTGGCCAGACAGTTGGGCCTGATCGTCACTGGAGGGTCCGATTTCCACCAGTCACGTCCCGGGGGTGTGGTGATCGGCAGTGGCCGGGGCAATCTGAAGATTCCCTACCAATGTGTTGCCGAGATCCATCAACGCATTGCCCGTTACAACTTAACCGGCCTTTATCTGCCAATTTCAACTGAGACCAGTGCAGTCGTGCGATCGAACTCGACGGCAGCTCAGTTATCGCAAAAAAATAACAAAATATAATTTGCGGTCGCTTATGTTTTTTTGTTAATATTGAAGGCGATGTTGGTTTTGCAATGCCATCAGCTTTTGGGAATTCAACTTTTTTGAGGTGTTATGGAGCAGACGCGTTCGCAGCTGGTCGAAAATCCTCCGATTGCCGATTCTAACGCATCGTCGATGATCGCCCAGAAAATGAGTCTGTTCTATCGGAAGTCCAAAGATGTGTTCTTCGAGATCTACATTATCATGTCCATTGCCATCACGCTTCTGGCGATTCTTGTCTTCAGCTTCTCCCAGCAGTAATTCCATTCGATTCGCTCAGTTCTGGTCCTCGTTTTGTCTGCGTGTCGTTGTGGGAAACGGCAGAGGGTGAGAGACCGTTTTTTGTGTTTAAATAAATGGCTTTTTTCGTTAGCACTTTGAAGTTTTTGACTATTTTTGAAGGTCTTGAGGGGGGTGTATGTCGTTGCCATCGAACAAGATTCTGATCAGCGAGCCAGACAAACTGGTTTGCAGAAATCTCTCCTATATCCTCTCGGTACGTTACACGGCCATTGAAGTCGACTGTGGCGAAGCGTTGATTGAAAAGGTCGCCGAGCTTACTCCCGATCTGGTCATTATGGATATTGAACAGTCGGGAATAAGCGGCATTGAGGTCTGTCGCAAGCTCAAGCAGACCGAACGGACCAAACGCATCCCGGTGATCCTCATAACCTCCCATATCAACCGGGAAGAGATTGTTTGCGGTTTGCAGGCCGGAGCGGATGACTACCTGACCAAGCCGCTCATCCCTGCGGAGGTGCTCGCCAGGGTCGATGCCCATCTCAGGTATCCTGACTTTTACGCCGACCTCGAACGTGATGACCTGCAGATGCTGCTTGGGCTCTACGATACGGTCTTTGCCCTGCGCAACCCGATGAAGATCCTGCAGATGATCGTTGACCGGCTGGCTGAACTGCTCGATGTTGAACGCTGCTCCATCGTCAGTGTCGCTTCGAATGTTGAGATGATTGTCAAAGCCAGCAGCCACCTTCATGAGAACCCGGAGATCCGCCTCGACCTAGATCGTTACCCGGAAATCCGCAAGGCTCTTGAAACCCGTAGTGCCGTGGTGGTCGATGATGTCGGCAGTGATCCGCTGATGGAATCGGTGCAGCCGAGCCTGTCAAGCCTCAACTTCAAGTCGATGCTGGTGGTCCCCATCATCAAGAAGGAGAGTGTCATCG
Source organism: Desulfuromonas sp. (assembly GCA_002869725.1). Lineage (GTDB taxonomy): Bacteria > Desulfobacterota > Desulfuromonadia > Desulfuromonadales > BM103 > BM103. The sequence continues at coordinate 17,759 of PKTY01000160.1, forward strand.
GAACACTGTTTCTCGGAACCGCGACCACTTTGCAGAAAGGGATCTCCGAGAGGGTTTTCAAACTCTGCCATCTGGTTGCCAATATCTCCGCCAATGCTCTGGAGAATGCTATCCTCTTTGAGTCGATCCGCACAGCCAAGGAGTTTTTCGAGGAGATGGCGATCCGCGACGGTCTGACCCGGTTGTATAACCACCGCCATTTCTATGATCGCCTCGGTAAAGAGTTTGCCCGGGCCAAGCGTTACCGGGAACCGCTCTCCCTGATCTTTTTCGACATCGATGACTTCAAGAATGTCAATGACCTGTACGGCCACATTCACGGAGATGAGGTGCTCAAGGTGATTGGGCAGCGGGTTCTCGACCTGATCCGTGCCAGTGATATTGCCGTGCGTTATGGTGGTGAGGAGTTTGCCATTCTGCTGCCGAGCACCGATGCCGAAGGTGCGCTCAGCCTGGCCGAACGGGTCAGTGCGGCCATCAGCGAGAGCCGCTTCAATGGCCTGGGAGATCTGCAGGTGACTGTCAGCACCGGAGTGGCAACATATGTCGGCGACAACCTCGCAGGAGCGAACGAGCTGGTGGAGATTGTCGACCGGGGGATGTACAGTGCCAAGTCACAGGGGAAAAACCGGGTTGTCGTCGTCAGTTAACCTGTTAACGATTTTTTCTGTCAGTAAGCCCGCTCTCCCCTTAATGGGAGGGTTGCGGGTAAGGTGGAATAGCCTTTTCCCTCAAGCGTAATTTGCCATCCTGCCGAAGATATGTTAGGTTCACCAAGCTTATGGCGGCGCCCTCACCGGGCGTTTCGACCTGAGACCCGCAGATGAGGTGGACCGATCCTGCTCCTGGCAGGACCGGAACGAACCCTCAACCTTAGGGGCAGCACCGGGTTGCAGCATTTCGCGGCAATTTCGGGTGCGGGTGGCCCTGACCTTAGAAAATTAATTCCCACCGTTATTCAGGCCTGCAGTTGCCTGACCCTCTACGTCCCCACTGAGCGGAACCTCTCCGCTTTTTTACTTTGCTGTTTCTGCTGCAGGCTTGTGCCATCAGGCCCACCTGGTTCTCCAGATGGGTTTTGGTGGTATTTTGTCAACAGCACACCATTGTGTGCCATTAAGGATAGGTATCATGACGATCTACTGTACCAACCAGCAGCAACTTGCCGAGAAGATTGCCGATCAGAACGTTTCGCTCTCCAACTGGAAAAACTGGCGATGGCAGTTGCAGCACTCCATTCAGAAGATTGAGACCCTTGAAAGGCTTCTCGATATTCGCTTTGCTGCCGATGAACGTGAACAGCTGAAAGCGACCCTCGAAAAGTTCCCCCTCTCGATTACCCCGTACTACCTCTCTCTGGTCGATCGGGATGACTATCACAACGATCCGGTGTTCCGGCAGGCTTGCCCCTCACCGGCAGAACTCGAAGTCGACCGCTGCGACATGGCTGACCCCTTGAGTGAGGATCAGGACAGCCCGGTTGCGGGTGTTACCCATCGCTACCCGGATCGGGTCCTGTTTCAGGTCAGTAATGTCTGCTCGATGTACTGCCGGCACTGCACGCGCAAACGCAAGGTTGGCGATATCGACTCGATCCCTGGTCGGGATGCGATTCGTGCTGGTCTCGATTACATACGCAGCAATCCGGCGGTGCGCGATGTTCTCCTCTCCGGCGGTGATCCTTTGATGCTCTCAGACGCCTACCTCGACTGGATTCTCGGCGAACTGCGCCAGATCGAGCATGTGCAGATCATTCGCATCGGTTCGCGTATGCCGGTCGTGCTCCCCTACCGCATTACCGATGAGCTGGTCACTATGCTCAAGCGTCATAACCCGGTCTGGCTCAACACCCATTTTAACCATCCGCGCGAGATCACTGCCTCGTCTCGCGAAGCTCTGCGCAAACTGGCTGATGGCGGCATTCCCCTGGGCAACCAGACCGTGTTGTTGGCCGGCATCAATGACTGCCCGCGCATCATGAAGTCGTTGGTGCACCGTCTGGTGGAGAACCGGGTACGTCCCTACTATCTCTATCAATGCGACTTATCGGAAGGACTGTCGCACTTTCGTACGCCGGTTGGCAAAGGGATCGAGATCATGGAGAGCCTGATTGGCCACACCAGCGGCTTTTCGGTGCCGACCTATGTGATCGATGCCCCCGGTGGCGGTGGCAAGATTCCATTAAATCCCAATTACCTGATCTCACTCTCGACCAATAAGGTGGTACTGCGCAATTATGAGGGGGTGATTACAACCTACCGCGAACCAGACAGTTATGAGCCGAATTTCTGTGACCGTAAATGCGATCAGTGCAATCTGCAACTGAAACTCGAAAGTGCCGAGGAGCAGGATGCGGTCGGCATTGAAAGGTTGCTGGCCGATTCGTACACCACCATTTCCCTGACTCCCGAAGGGAATGACCGCATGGAGCGTAGAGACAATGGTTGATAAAGTTGA
>PKTY01000205.1 GCA_002869725.1 Desulfuromonas sp.
GGATTGCAGATGACTCCTATGTGTCGAGTGAGGCCATGGGTTCTGGTATGGCCGGAAACATTTCAATTTCAGGCGGAGAGGTTGAAATCGTAGATGGTTTCCTTGCGACCAGTGCCAGCGACTCGGGTGATGCCGGGAACATCCTGATCGAGAGTCCTCGAACGGTCAGTGTGCTTGGCTTGGCGTATATCTCCAGCGATACCTGGGGAGACGGCAATGCCGGTGATATTTCGGTTGCCGGAAGTGATGTCGTTGTTCAGGGGAGCTCCTATATCTCAACCGACACATTGGGAACGGGTTCGGCCGGTTCAATACTGCTAAAGGGCGACCAAGTGACCATTGCAGAGAATGCGTTCGTGACGTCTGACACCTATGCAGAAGGGCAAGGTGGCAGTGTCAGTCTTATGGGTTCAGAGTTGGTGCGGATTGCAGATGACTCCTATGTGTCGAGCGAAGCCATGGGGTCTGGTATGGCCGGAAACATTTCAATTTCAGGCGGAGAGGTTGAAATTGAAAATGGCTACCTTGCGACCAGTACCATTGGACCGGGTGATGCTGGGAGTATTCTGGTTGAGAGCCCTGGAATGGTCAGTATCCTCGGGTCGGCTTATGTTTCGACCAATACCTTTGACCAAGGGGATGCCGGCGATATCCGGATTGATGCCTACTCTACGAGGATTATTGGCGGCTGGATTGAAAGCGGCACCACCAATGTCGGCCGGGGTGGGGTTGTTGAGGTCAGGGGACATGACCTGGTTATCGATCAGGGTGGCGTGATGACTGCTGATAGCACCGGTGTTGGCGGTGGGTTTGCTGGAAATATTCTCGTTAACCTTGGTGGCAGTTTAACTCTTCTGAATGACAGCAGGGTTTCGACGATGACGGCCGATGCCGATGGCGGCAATATCGAACTGAATGTTTCCGGTTACCAGTTGTTGCGTGATTCCTCCATAACGACTTCGGTGCAGGGAGGAACAGGCAACGGTGGAAACTTGAATATGGGGTCTGGGGCGGTGGTCCTTGGTCGTTCCCGGATTGCTGCAGATGCCTACGGCGGCAATGGTGGCAACATTATGATCTATGCCAACCCCCTATTCAGTGATGCCGTTTCCAGTATTACTGCATCATCCCAGTTTGGCTTGCAGGGAACAATTGGTATTGAGTCCCCGGTGGTCGATGTCGGTACGGCCTTAGCGGATCTCCCTGAAGGATTACTTGCCGAAGACCTCACCCCACGTGAGTGTGTGATTGATGCTGAGGAGGCCAGTTCATTCGTGGTGCGCGGTAGGTCCAGTTCGGGGGCGGGGTGTTCGTCCCGCGAGTTTTCGCAATAATCTGAATTTTATGACAGGGTGAATGGCGATGAAGTCTTCATGGAAACTGGTCTTATTGCTGGTCCAAATTTGTATTCTACTGAATCCGTTTGGTCTCTGGGCGGGGGAGGGCGAACAATGTCCACAGGGTTCAGGGGGGCAGCAATTGGAGGCTGCCGATTCTCAGAATAGCAACGACTCTGTTCGCCTCGGTGAGGAGATGGCAGAGCAGGCCGAGGTGCTTCTCGATCAAGGTCAGGTCGCAGAGGCCCTTGTTTATGGGCGTAAGGCACTCTTTCATGCCCAAGCCGCAATGGCGTTCGATCTGGTCTTCGAGAGGCAGTGGCTGTTGTCTAGGATTCTGACAGAGATGGGCCGGTCGGATGATGCTTTGCGCCTCAACCAGTTGGCGATCGAAAGTCTGCGGCAGGTCAGGGCGGAACTGCTTGCCGATGATCCCAAGGTCTTCCGCAACAGGATTCGCCCGGCTTACCTGGATTTGATCGGCTTGCTCTTGGCTAAGGCTGAAAGTGGAGATCCAGGCCAGCGAGATGAGCTGCTTGCCCAAGTGGTGTCAGCCATCGAGGAACTGCGCTCGGATGAGCTCAAAGACTATCTCAAGCTGTCGTGCTTGCCGGCCAATGATATCGACCTGGTTTCTCTGAGTCGATCTGAGCCGGATTCCGCGGTCCTCTACCTGGTCGATCTCCCGGGTCAGGTGGCCATGGTTGTGGTGCACGGCAACACCATCAGCTCTCACAAGGCAGAAGCGAGTGCGCGGCAGATTAAAGCCGAAGCTTTTCTACTGGCTGAATCGGTGACAGACCTCGCTCGCGACTACCATCCGTCGGCCAGTCGTCTCTACCAATGGTTGTTGCACCCTATCCAGGCAGATCTGGCTGGAGTCGATACCCTGGTCATCGTGCCGGATGGGTCCACCCGCTCGATTCCGTTTGCTGCCTTGATCGACCGGCAAGGGCGGCACCTGGTGGAACACTACGCGATCGTGATGAACCCGGGCCTTTCCATCGCGCTGCCCAGCGAGGCACAATCTTTCAGCGGGCAGCGCATGTTCCTCGGTGGTATCTCCGAGGCAATTGAGGCATTTCGCGCGATTCCCATGGTTGATGAGGAGTTGCAGTCCCTGGAGTCGAGCTACCCGGCTAGCCGGCTGCAGGACAATCAGTTTACTGTGATTCAGATCGAACAGCAGTTGCGAAGCAGTGACCATCCGCTGATTCATCTGGCTTCCCACGGCAAATTCAGTGGCGATGTCGACCAGAGTTTTTTGTTGACATGGGATGGGCGACTCAACATCGGTGATCTATCACGGATTGTCAAGGTTGGTGAGCAGCGTCGTCAGGCGGTCGATTTGATTGTCCTCAGTGCCTGCAGTACGGCGGCTGGGGATGAACGGGCTGCCCTTGGTCTGGCCGGCGTCGCCCTCAAGGCTGGGGCCCGCAGCGCCATTGCCTCGCTGTGGAACGTGGATGACCAGGCAACAGGTGAATTCTTTGTCAACTTCTACCGGACACTGCAAGGGGGGCAAGGGGTGACCAAGGCCGAAGCGTTGCGCAAGGCGCAACTGCAGTTTCTCGATGGCAGTATTCGGGCGGAAATGAACGAGACCGCCAATCCTGCGGTTGTTCCTCGGGACTTCTCTCACCCCTTTTTCTGGGCGCCTTTCGTCTTGGCTGGAGACTGGCACTGATATGAGCCTGGATGGGTTCATCTTCAAGGGTGGATTTTTTTCTTGTTTTTACAACCATGATTTTGTATCTTCCCGAGTCCGAGCGGTGAGGTCCGTTCTCAGCGCGATTTGGGGTGTCGCCAAGCGGTAAGGCAGCGGACTCTGACTCCGCCA
>PKTY01000013.1 GCA_002869725.1 Desulfuromonas sp.
CGCCCACCGAGCTGGCGGAGATGCTGCCCAGGCAGCTGCTGATGCTCCAGGTGGCCGGGCAGGCGCTTGGCGACGCTGGCCTGAAGAATGATGACTTGCTGTTTACCGGGGTGTTTGTCGGCGCAGGCCTCGATCTGCATGCCACCAATTTCAGTTTCCGATGGTCGATCGAGAAGATGGCGCCGCTCTGGGCGCAGCAGCTCGGGCTCGACCTGACACCCGGTCAGATGCAGCAGTGGGTTGAGCAGCTGCGGGCAGCGGCCGGGCCGGCCTTGACCGCCAACCGGACCATGGGCGCTCTCGGCAGCATCGTCGCCAGCCGAATCGCCAAGGAGTTTCGCATCGGCGGCCCCAGCTTTACTCTTTCCAGTGAGGAAAACTCCGGTTTGCGCGCGCTCGAAGTCGGTGTGCGCGCCCTGCAGGAAGGCTCGATTAACCGCGCCCTGGTCGGTGCCGTCGATATGGCAGGCGACTTGCGGGCAGTGCTTGGTCGGCATGCGGCGACGCCCTATTCCCGTCAGGGAAAGGCGCGGCCGTTTGACAAGCAGGCCGATGGCAGCATTATCGGAGAAGGGGCGGCCGCGGTGGTCCTGAAGCGCTTGGAAGATGCCCAGCAGGACGGCGACAGGATTTATGCAGTGATCCGCGGCGCGGGGACAGCGATTGGTGGTCCGTCCGGCCAGTTTGTCCCCGACCGCGAGACTTATACCCTGGCATTGCAGCGAACCTTCCAGGATTCCGGTGTGTCCCCTGCCGAGGTCAGCTACCTGGAGACCGAAGGGAGCGGATTGCCCGAACTGGATGCCATGGAGGCAAACGCTCTTGGCGATTTCTTCGGCGCTGAAGCGAATGACATGCCCTGCTATGTCGGCAGCGTCAAGGCAGATGTCGGCCATCTCGGTGCGGCCTCCGGGCTGGCTTCCCTGGTCAAGACTGCGCTCTGCCTCGATCGACAGATCATCCCCCCTTTGCGCAACGTCGATGCGGTGCGTTATGAGTGGATCCGTGGCAAGCGTGATTTTATTGTGCCGGCCGCCGCTCAGTACTGGCTCCGCAACCGCGCCGAGGGACCACGCAAGGCGGTGGTCAGTTCTTTTGCTGTGGATGGCAGCTGCTCACACGTTTTGCTGGAAGCGAGCGAGGAGAAGGGGCGGCAGAGGCCGAGCCTATTACAGCAGCGGCCGCTCGGACCGCGTCGTGAAGCGCTCTTCTGCCTGGAAGCTGACGACCATGACGGATTGTTGGCACAGGGAAGACGCCTGAAGATGCTGTTGGCCGAATTTGACGGCGACGTCATGGAACCGCTGGCTGCTCTCTGGCTGCACGAAGCGGGGAGCCAACCTGAAAAAGAGCAGTGTATCGCCCTGGTCGCCCCGGACCGGGCGACCCTGCAAGCAGAGATCGAGCAGCTTGAGACCGTTCTGCGTTCCCCTGATGAGCTTCCGCCAGGGTTGCGTGACCGGATCTTCTACAGCGTGCAGCCGTTGGGCCGAGACGGAGAAATAGCGTTTATTTTCCCAGGCTCAGGCAACCACTTTGCCGGCATGGGGCAAGAACTGTCGACCCAATGGCCGCAGATCTATCGGCAGCAGGACGCCAGCAGCCGCTATCTCGCCCGGCAGTTTCTGCCGAAGCATTTCTGGCGACCCACTCTGGCAGATTCCCTGCATGGCGACCACAACGCCCTGGTGATCGGCCAGGTGGCGCTCGGGACAGCAGTTAGCGACCTGGTTCGCAGTTTTGGTGTCGAGCCGCAAGCGGTGAGTGGTTACAGCCTGGGTGAATCGGCCGGTCTGTTTTCGCTGGGCGCCTGGACTGACCGGGACGGCATGGCGGAGCGCCTGGCCGCCTCAAGCCTGTTTGTCGACGATTTGGCCGGCGACTGTAAAGCTGCTGCGAAAACCTGGAAGCTCTCCTCGAAGCAACGGGTCGATTGGGCGCTTGGCCTGGTGGATGCGCCGCAGCAGGCGGTGCGCAAAGCGCTGGAAGGGCTTGATCGTGTTTACCTGCTGATCATCAATACCTACGATGAGTGCGTGGTGGGCGGTGACCGCGGCCAGCTCGACCAGCTGGTGGCGCGGCTCGGTTGTCACCTGTTGCCCCTGAAAGGGGTGACAACGGTGCATTGCGATGTAGCAAAACAAGTGGCAGGGCCTTATCGTGCACTGCACTTGTTCCCGGCGACGCCGCCGGCAGGGGTTCGCTACTACTGCACCGCTCTTGGTGACAGCTATGAAGTGACCGACCAGAGTGCGGCCGATGCCATCCTGAACCAGGCGATCGATACAGTCGATTACACCCGGGTGGTTGAAAAGCTTTACGCTGACGGCGTTCGCCTCTTCCTGGAGATGGGGCCCGGTAACTCCTGCAGCCGTATGATCAACGGAATCCTCAATGGCCGGCCGCATCTGGCTCGTGCCGTTACCTACCCGGGGCAGGATGCCGTATCGCTGCTACTGAGGCTACTGGGGCAGTGCCTGGCGGAGCGGGTGCCGGTCGACCTTGCGGCGCTCTATCCGGCAGACCGGGTCGATACGACGGAAGCTTCTGCCATCAAACAGATCTTTACGCAGGTCGGCGGGACGGGCTTTGACCCGGGAGCTCCTCCAGAAGGAAAACCCCAACCCGGTGCGACAACGGCTGCGACACCAGCTGCGACACCAGCTGTGATGGGTCCAGGCCAGAAATTGCCGCGGACTGAGCTCCTTGCTGGCGAGCCTTTACAGACGCCCGCTTCGGCCGACCCGGTGATTGCCCGTTTCGAACAGGTCAGCCGTCAGAATCTGGAAACCCATGCAGCCTACCTGAAGTTTTCGGAATCGCTCAGCCAGGCGATCACCGAGAATATGACGCTACAGATGAATCTGCTGGAGAAGATGGTGGCGACAGGAACCCCGGTTCCAGAACTGGCCGTTGCGGTTCCAGCAGCACCGATTCAGGAACCAGCACCAGCCGTCTCTTCACAAGCATCGACTCCACAGGTGCAGCGGCACCGGATGAAATTGCACCTGCCCGAACCCCAGTTCGACCGGGAGATGTGCATGCAGTTCGCCATCGGCTCGATCGCGAAGATGTTGGGGCCCGAGTTCGCGCCCGTGGATAATCACCCGACCCGGGTCCGCCTGCCGGATGAGCCGCTGATGCTGGTTGACCGGATCATGACGGTGGAAGGAGAG
>PKTY01000010.1 GCA_002869725.1 Desulfuromonas sp.
CTCCTGTACATCCCTTGAGAAATTAAACCCGCAGCCTGATTGTGGCTTGGTGGTTTGCAACCCGCCTTATGGGCTTCGCCTGGCACCCAAAGCGTTTACCGGTTTTTACGCGCAGCTGGGCGCTGAACTTACAAGAGCCTTTCTGGCCTGGAGCAAGGCGCTCGTCTGCCCGAATACCGGGTTGGCTCAGTCGACGGGCCTTGATCTTCGGCAGCTGGCTGAACTCGATAATGGCGGACTGAGTGTGGGCTTGTTTCTCAGCCAGACAAAGTGAGGGCCGTGAAGTGGGGCGGATCGGTTACTTTGAGGTGTGACAGCTTCGGCAGAGCTGAGAGCCCTTGTTGCTGGCGCGTAGCAGCGGGGACTTGTCCAGGTGGGGATTGTGGCAGGTGGTGCAGAGCAGGAACCCTTCGCTGACCTGAAGTTCTCCTTGATCGTTTGTCGCCACATTTTTGAAAATCGGATGATTGTCGTGAACCGTCGACAGGGCTGTGTGGCAGTCGCGGCACACCTTCTGCAGGGTGGGAAGGCCCGCCCAGTTGTCGTCGTAGCTGTTCGCTTCGCTGATCGGTTCCTTTGTAGGGTAGAGTGCCGGGTAAGCCTCATCAACCCGCAGTGCACCGGGGTTCTGCAACTGGTCACCGATCTCGGTTACTTCGTCGTTTTTGTGGCAGGTAAAGCAGACCTGGTCGCAGTCACTGGGAGGTTCGGCAAATACGCTGGCATAGTTTTCCAGGCAGGCCGCCGCTTTGTGATGGAGGATCAGGTCATCCCCAACCCCTTCTGATAATAAGGTGCTGAGTCCTTCAGTAACAGGCATGGCTGTCGAAGGGGCGAGCCCTTCCAGAACCGACGACCAGTAGCCGGGTTGATCGAGGTCGGTACGACCAAGTTCGTTACCGACAAACACGCCCTTTCCACCAACAAAAGCAACCTGCAGCTCTTTGGTTTCGTTGTCATAAAAGCCTGCGTAAAGCGAACCTCGGATGCCGATCGTTGCTGCAGGGGTTTCGGTGCTGAACGATTCGGGTGAGTGCTTGGTGATAAGCCCCCCCAGTACTCTGAACAGCCCCTGATCGACGACGGTCTTCATTTGCCCTTTGTTGGCTGAAGCATCCCACTTGTAGGTGTCGATGAGCAACTCTGACTTGGGGCCGAGGCTGACAATCGTATTGTCGTTAAAGACGACCTGCAGGCGGCTACCAACAGTTGTGGTGATTCGGTCGTTGCTGAAGACCTCTCCTTTGATGATCAGTCGCCGTTCACCGCTAAAGGGGTTTTCGGCCAGAGCCTGTCCGCGTACGGCAACCACCATGCCGACCGGTTTAAGAGGCAGAGCAAATGATGCGCTGGTACGGGTCAGTTGTTCGGTGGAGACTTTCGCAAAAGGTTTTTCCAGCTCTTTGCCGATTGCAGCTGCATGCTGCAGCAAGGGCGCCGATGATTCGTTGTCCAGTCCGCTGAGTGCCTGCTCGGTGAGGGTTTTGACCTCTTTACTTAACGGTTTTTCGAGAAGATAGTAGAGGTAGGGTTTTCCCATGGCAAAGTTGCCGAGCTGGGCATAGCATTTGGCGAGGTTGAGGCGGGTGATGTCAGAGCCGGGGTCGAGCATCAGCAGTCGCTCGAAGACCATAGCCGCGGTTTCGAAGTCACCTAGACCAAAGGCAGCCACGCCGAGCGCATTGACGATTTCGAGCTGAGTCGGATTCTCAAGGCTGGCATCCCCGAGAATTTTCACTGCCTCTGTATACTTGCCGGCATCAAGCAACTCCTGTCCTTGTTTGAACAGATCAGCTGCAAAGGCGGTGGTTGCGAGGCAGCAGGTGATCAGCCAGCCGACGAGCAGCGCTGCGAGATGTCCGGTTCTCATATGCCGGCAACCTCTCTCTCGGCTGTTGGCAGGTTTTCTTGTGGTAAATTTACGGGTTCGCGCCTGGAGAGATTATCGCCAACCTGTCCATCCTTGAGAGAAATGTTCCCCGTGCTCCCTTTGAAGACGATAGCCACAGGGATGTCGCTACCGCAAAAAGCGCAAAGCACTATCCGTTGACCAATCTGGACCGGTATCTCCGATTTAAGGTTGTCGAGTCCTGCAGCATATTTAATCAGCAGGTTAATGTCGGTTGCTTCCACCAATACCGGGTTTGGGTTGCCACACATTGGACAGGGCAAGGTTTTTTTGCCGACCACATGGGCTTGTACGGGTCTGAATATTTTAAAGCCGATGACTGACGACTTGAGCTCTTCTCGCTTGGCCCTGATATCGACAGTCGTGAAACGTTCCCGGCTCTGCTGGTTCTTCAAGTGGTCCTGAAAGGCAAGCAGGTTATGGATGTCTTCGTTTCCGATCGGCTTCTCCTCAAGGTATTCGTCGGTGAAGAGTTGCCAGGTGCTGATTCGTTTGTCCTGCTCGTCCGTCACCAAAATCCGGTCAGTTGTATCGACCAAGATGTCGACCGGGTTGTTGAAGCCGAGCAGGTGGTTGGTCCGTCCGCTGGCGCCGGTTGCGTAGAGAATGCGGCCGTCGCTACGACAGGTAATGAAGGCTGCCAGTTCCTGGTCAAGGATATGTAGGTTTCCCTGACTGTCAAAGGCCAGATCCCAAGGCTTTACCAATGTGTGGGCGTCAGGAGTACGGCCAAACGGGAAGGTCTCCAGAAAGTAGCCGGCGCTGTCGTAAACCTGGATTCGTGCGTTACCGGTGTCTGCAACGTAAAGGTCGCCACGGGTGTTAATGGAAATGCCGTGAGGCTCGAAAAGATGGGCCTGGTCGTTGTCACCGTTCCCGAAAGAGAAAAGGAACCTCCCTTCGGAGTTGAAGGCGAGAACCCGGTTGAGGAGAGAATCAGACACATAGGCGATCCGGGATTTCGGGTTGATTGCAACCTTTTCTGGTCGCCCGAAGGGGATCTCGCCTTCTAGCCGAAACAGCGGCTTCATCTCCAGGTCGAAGACATGAACGGTGGCTTTTTCTCGGTCTACCACGTAGACGTTTTTGTCGGGGTCGAGTGCGACGTCCGACAGTTCGCCGAAGGACGACCCCGACTCAAAAAAATCTTTGATCCTCTTGCCATTGAAGTCGAGTTTTTTGACGGTTTTGCCAAGAGCTTCTGCAACCAGCAGTGTCCCGTCCTCAAGGGCCGCAACCCC
>PKTY01000292.1 GCA_002869725.1 Desulfuromonas sp.
ACCCGATGCAGTAGATGATTCACGGCTCGCTCACCGGACTTAAAACAAGCCAGGTTAAGGCTCTGGAGCGAATTCAGCACCGGCGTCTACCCACCGATCAGGTGCTGACACCCGAGCTGGCGCGCTATTTGACCGAGCGGTCTCAAGAATTACGCCGACAGATCGGCCTGATCATAGACCGTACCGGGCAAGTGGTTCATCTCATACTTGGCGATGATCGCGAAATCGTCATCCCCGATTTGAGCGGAGTCGGAATGGGTCGCAGCGGTTTGCGCGGGCTGCGTTGTGTTCATACACACCTTAGAGGGGAGCCCATTTCCCAGGATGACCTCAACGATTTGGCGCTGTTGCGGCTTGACATGATGGCCGTTTTGGAGGTCAAGGCTGACGGGCTCCCCGGTCGCCTCGAATACGCCCACCTCATTCCTCCCGATGGACAGGGAGAGATCATTTTTCGCCAGACGGTCCCTTCGCTTTACCAATGGGACTTCGATTTCAATGCATTCATCCGGGCTCTCGATAGCGAACTCGAGCGCTCCAGGGCGGAAACGGTCGATCTTGGCGACAGTCGCGAGAAGGCGATTCTTCTCTCCGTGACCAGTGCATCACGCAGGGAAGCGGACGACTCTCTCGATGAACTGACCGAACTGGCCCGCACTGCAGATGTTGTCGTACTCGACCGGATGACTCAGCGTCCCCGCCAGTTCAATCCCCGCACTTTGATGGGGGAGGGGAAGCTTAAAGAGGTGGTCATCAGCGCTCTTCACAAAGGGGCCACCATGCTGGTTTTCGACCAGGACTTGACCCCGGTGCAGATTCGCTCGATCGCTGACATGACAGAACTCAAGGTGATCGACCGCAGTCAACTGATCCTCGACATTTTCGCCAGGCGCGCTCATACCCTCGACGGTAAGGTGCAGGTCGAACTGGCTCAGTTGAAATATATCCTGCCGCGCCTGACCGGCAAGGGCACAGCTATGTCGCGACTGATGGGGGGGATTGGTGGTCGCGGTCCGGGAGAAACCAAGATTGAAATTGATCGACGGCGGATTCGCGATCGAATCCGCCGTCTCGAAAAGCAGCTGGACAATCTCGGCAAGGGGCGCCTGCAACGCCGCCAGCGCAGGGTCAAGGCCGGCGTACCGATCGTCTCCATTGTTGGCTACACCAATGCCGGCAAGTCGACCTTGCTCAATGCCTTGACCCGTAGTGCCGTTTTCACTGAAGATCTATTGTTCGCGACCCTCGACACCGCAACCCGCCGTCTGCGCTTTCCTCAGGAGCGTGAAGTGATCATCACCGACACGGTTGGATTCATCCGCCATCTGCCGCCAAGTCTTATGGGGGCCTTCAAGGCGACTCTCGAAGAGCTGGCTGATGCGCAGATGCTGTTGCAAGTAGTCGACATCAGTAACCCGCGCTTCGAGGAGCAGATCAGTGCGGTTGAGCGGATTCTTAAAGATCTTGACCTGGCAGGAATTGAACGTCTGCTCATTTTTAACAAGATTGACCTGGTCGATGACCAACAGGTCGAAGCACTCTGTCAACGTTATGAAGCTTTGCCGGTCTGCGCCCGAGATCCGCAGTCTTTTGCTGCGCTGATGAGTTATATGGAAGAACGCTTTTGGGGTGAAGAGTGTCGATTCGATTGATGAGCCTGGCATCGGTTGTCAGGACGCACCCCGGTTTGGAGATATAATGCCCAATATTTTTCGTACATGGTTATTGATTACGGCGCTTCTGGTTGCCGGTTGCGCGGCCCAGAAGGGAGTAGTCTCGACCTCAAACGGAGTTGAAGTCCGTCAGGAGTCTGAGCTGTCCTCTCATAGCGGCCCGCAGCTTGTGGAAGAGCAGCCTTTGATTCTGGCGGAGCCCCCCGCCAATGTAGATCTACAGTGTGCTGAAACGGTTCAGGCTGAAAAACTTTCCATAGCCGAAGAGCCCTCTGCAGTGGAAGAAGAGGTCATCGACGACGAAACCAGGGCCGATATCCAGTTGCTTCATGGTGACGACCAGATTCCTCCCGATGAACCGGGGGAGACAGTATCTCACCAGGAGCCGGTATTCGATTTCCCGATCATCGAAAACGACAAGGTTCGCTATTTTATCGATTACTTCTCCGGTCGTGGCAAGAAAACCTTCACTCTGTGGTTGGAGCGCTCGACCCGCTATCTGCCAATGATACAGGAGGTCTTTGCCGAGTATGGCCTTCCGCTCGACCTCGCCTATTTGGCCATGGTCGAGTCGGGGTTCAATACCAAAGCCTATAGCTGGGCTCATGCGGTTGGCCCCTGGCAATTCATTGAAAGCACCGGCAAACGCTATGGCCTGCACAACGACTGGTGGTATGATGAGCGACGGGATCCGCTCAAGTCGACGATAGCGGCGGCCCGTTTTTTGAGTGACCTCCACAAACAGTTCGATGGCGACTGGTATCTGGCGGTCCCTGCCTACAATGCAGGTCCTGGCAAGATTCGAACGGCTATAAGAAAATATAACAGCCGCGATTTCTGGGTACTCTCCCGTGGCAGTTACCTGCGCAAAGAGACCAAGAACTACCTTCCCAAATTGCTGGCGGCGATCTTGATTGCCAAACAGCCTGACCGTTATGGTTTCGACAATCTCGATTATATGCCAGCACTTGAATTTGATACAGCAACCTTGCCGAGCAGCACCGACCTCGAAGTTATCGCCTCCCTGGCCGGTGTCGACTATCAGCGGATCAAACAGCTGAATCCGGAACTGAAGCGCTGGTGTACACCGCCCGGAACTGAGGACTTCGAAATTCGCCTGCCAATGGGGGCAAAAGACGGTTTTCTCGATAAATACGCTGACCTGCCCTCTGGTAAGCGAGCAAACTACGTGCATCATCGGGTTCGCTCCGGGGACACCCTGCTCGGTCTGGCCGGCCGTTATGGGGTGCGAGTCAGCGACATTAAACGTATGAATAGTGTCCGCAATCCTCGGGCGTTGCAGATTGGCAAGGACCTGATCATCCCTCTCAATCCCGACACCAACGGGCGCGTCGTTGCAGAACTCAAAGATGATTATCTGCGCTCTCGGCGCTCATTCTACACCGTTCGCTCAGGTGACAGCCTCTGGTCGATCTCCCGTCGTTTTGGAGTTTCAGAAAAGGAACTGAGGGTCT
>PKTY01000272.1 GCA_002869725.1 Desulfuromonas sp.
AGGCCCAGCGAAAGAAGGGTTGGACCACAGAGAACAGCCCAAGCAGAATCACGATCGTTAACGCAGAGTTGTACCAGCTGTTGAACAGGTTGGCCTTGATCCACGCCAACGGGCCAACCTTGCTGATCGGAGCTGCCAGGTATTCCCGGGTCGGCTTTGCTGGAGCACTCATCCGTTCACCTCTCCACCAGGGCCATTTTCTTGTTGTACCAGTTCATAAAGAGAGAGGTCGACAGGCTGAAGAACAGGAACACCAACATGATCAGCGCCACCCCTTCGATCGCCTGGCCGGTCTGGTTGATGGTGGTGTTGGTGACAGCCACAAAATCGGCGTAGCCGATAGCGATCGCCAGAGAGCTGTTCTTGGTCAGATTGAGCATCTGGCTGGTCAGCGGCGGGATAATCACCCGCAAGGCCTGGGGAAGCACAACCAGCTGTAAAACCTTGCCTGGGCGCAGACCGACCGCCATGGCGGCCTCGACCTGCCCCCTGCCGACCGACTGAATCCCGGCGCGAACGATCTCTGCAACAAACGCCGAGGTGTAGATCACCAGGCCAAGCAACAGTGCACTGAACTCAGGACTGACTGTAACACCTCCCTGGAAGTTGAAGCCGCGCAGCTCCGGCATATTCATCGCAGTTGGCGCGCCATACAGCAGCCAGACCCCCAGCGGCAAAACCACGGCTGCAGCCGCGGTGATGCGCAGGGCCGGGAAGGCCTGGCCGGTTGCATCCTGGCGCTTGTGTCCCCAGCGGTTGAGCAACCAGCCGCCGATCAGAATCGTCAGCAGCGTCCAGCCCATGGTGACAAAGGCCGGGTGCCCCTCGGGGATCGCGAAAATCATCCCTCGGTTGCAGAGGAACAGCCCGGTAAACGGATTGAGGGCCTGGCGGGGCGAGGGGAAGGATTCGTAGAAGATCGCGTACCAGAAGAACAGTTGCAACAGCACCGGGATGTTCTGCATCACCTCGATATAGATGGAGGCGAGCCTTGAAACCAGCCAGTTGCTGGAGAGACGTGCAATGCCGATCAGAGTGCCGAGGACAATGGTAAAAACAACCCCGATGAAAGAGACTTTGATGGTGTTCAGAGCACCGACCAGCAGAGCCCGGGTATAGGTGTCAGCCGATGAATACTCAATCAGCGATTCACCGATCTCAAACGAGGCCTCATTGTCGAGAAAACCAAAACCGGTTGCAATCGACTGACGTTGAAGGTTTGCCTGGGTGTTGGAGAACAGGTAGTAACTGACGCCGGCGACCACAAGCATGGCGACCACCTGGAAGATGATGGCCCGCTTCGCTTGGTCGCGCCAAATGGGGACCGCCGACGGCATCGGGGTCTCCTCTGCGGGAGGTCGGTTTATGCTCATGGGTTGGTCTTTTCCTGGAAAAACAGTTCAGCCGCCGGGAAACTGCTGTCCCGGCGGCTGAGGGTCCTTTGACAGGGTTACTTGAATGGAGGGGAATACATCAGCCCACCGTTGGTCCACAGGGCATTGAGACCGCGTTCGATGCCGAGCTTGGTGTTGACGCCGACGTTGCGCTCGAACACCTCGCCGTAGTTGCCAACCTGCTTGATGATGTTGTAAGCCCACTTTTCATCAAGACCCAACGCTTTGCCGTTCCCTTCAACCACTCCGAGGAAACGTTGAATCACCGGATTTTCGCTTTTCAGCATCTTGTCAACATTTTGTGAAGTGATGCCGAGCTCCTCAGCATTGATCATGGCTAGGACAGCAAAGTCGACGATGTCGCGGAACTGGTCGTCTCCATGACGAACGGCAGGGGCCAGCGGCGCCTTGGAGATGATTTCCGGCAGAATCGCGTAGTCAGCTGGGTTCGGGGCGACCGCCCGAGAACCAGCCAGCTGTGAAGCATCGGAGGTGAGTACGTCGCAGCGACCGGCGAAAAAGGTCTTGGCCAGTTCGGAGGTCGACTCGATGACCACCGGGTTCATTTTTATCTTGTTGGTTCGGAAGAAATCGGCCGCATTCTGCTCAGTGGTGGTGCCAGGCAGGACGCAGACGGTGGCGCCATCGAGCTCCTTGGCGCTCTTGACACCGAGCTTCTTTGGCACCATGAATCCTTGGCCATCGTAGTAATTAACGGTTACGAAATTGAGGCCCAACTGGGTCTCACGACTGAGAGTCCTGGTGGCATTGCGGGTCAGCAGGTCGATCTCTCCAGACTGAAGGGCGGTGAAACGCTGCTGGGCCGTCAGCGGAGTATATTTGACCTTGTCGGCATCACCGAAAACTGCCGCGGCCACGGCGCGGGCGGTATCGACATCCAACCCCTTCCAGATCCCTTTCTCATCGGGCATGCCAAAGCCGAACACACCGCCGTTCACTCCAGCCTGGATGAAACCTTTTTTGAGGACGGCATCAAGATCTTTGCCAGCAAAAGCAGTTGCGACCATCGCCAGGGACAAAATCACCATTAAACACACAACTCTGCGCAGTTTCATCGGCCTTGCTCCTTAAAAATAATAATGAGGGAGGAATCTCCGCGCTACAAGTTCACGCGGCAGCACAATATAACACTGTTTAAATATACTTACCCACGCCAATTTGTCAAACATCTAAGTGGGTTAAAAGGTTCCTGTCCATGGGGAGTGGCCGTCGATAACAGCAAGTCTTGCGATCGGCGGGACCAGCCAGGCCCTTGCCCTCTGAGCAAAGAGGGCCGTCTTTTTGAGGTTGGCTCAGGTTGTTGCCCACGACTTGAAGTCCGGGCCTTTTTTTGTCAGTTGCGCAGTCGGTGGCCGCGGCTGATCAGGCTGGCGGCCCACAGAAACAGGGACAAGGCCATTCCCGCCACTGTGCCGAACGAAACCGGCAGCGGCAGATCACCTACTCCAAGCAGCGCATAACGAAAACCGTCGATCAGGTAGAAGAGGGGGTTGAGGTGCGACAATCCAGCCCAGACGGCTGGCAAAATTGAAATCGGATAAAAGACACCGCCCAGATAGATCAACGGCAGAATGATGAAGTTGGTGTACATGGCCAGGGAGTCGAAATTGTTGGCGTAGATGGCGGCAATGATTCCAAACTGGGCGAACAGAAAACTTGCCAGACTTGCCATGATGACTGCGGCCAAAGGGTGCGCCCAGGGGAGCGTGGCAAACAGGGTCGAGATCAGCCAGACAATCAAACCGACCGCGAGGCCGCGCATCATGGCTGCCAGAGTGTAGGCCATGATGAACTGGGCCGGAGTAACCGGAGTGACCAGCAGGTCAACGATGTTCCCCAAGTAACGCGACATGAAGAGAGAAGAGGCTGCGTTGGAGAACGAGTTGTTGATGATTCCCATCAGAATCAGGCCGGGGATCACAAACTGCGCATAGCTGAAACCTTCGAGGACACTGATCCGCTCGCCGAGGGTGGCACCGAAAATGAACAGGTAGAGCGATGCGGTAATCACCGGGGTGACCAGGGTCTGGGAGGCGACCCTCAGAAAACGGCGCACCTCTTTTTGCAACAAAGTGTAAAACGGCAGCCAGGATTGCCACCTGGGGGAGGGACAGTCGGGGTTCACCTCAGAGACTCCTTGGCCGGATTGCCGGTCAGCTGCAGGAAGATTTCTTCCAGCCCGGCGGTGTCGGTGGACAGGTCATCTATCGCCAGCCCGAGGAAGCGGCAGAGCTCGAGCAGTTCGCCGAGCGGCTGACTGGCTGGCAGAGTCAGTCTGAGCAGCAAGCCGTCATCGGAGAGGTGTGCTTCATGGCAAGCAAGTTCAGCAGGGAGCTCGGTCAGTCGTACCGCGAGACGAATCTGCACCTGTCGGCTACCGAGTCGTTCGACCAGACTGGCGGTCGGTTCGAGGGCCAACAGCTCACCATGGTTCATAATGGCGATCCGGTTGCACATCTGTTCCGCTTCTTCAAGGTAGTGGGTGGTCAGCAGGATGGTGGTCCCCTCCCGGTTGAGCTCCCGCACAAACTCCCACAGGGTATGGCGTAGCTCGACATCGACTCCGGCGGTCGGTTCGTCGAGGATCAGCAATCGCGGCTTGTGGATCATCGCCTTGGCGATCATGAAGCGGCGCTTGGTTCCGCCGGAGAGTTTGATCATGACCTTGTGCAGGTGCGGACCGAGCCCGAGCCTTTCAATCAGCCGCTGGCGCCATGCCGGATCATCGGCGACCCCGTAATATCCGGCATGAAAGCGGAGAGTCTGGTCGATGGTGAAGAAGTTGTCGATCACCACCTCCTGGTGCATGACCCCAACTTGGCGCCTGGTGGTCCGGTAGTCGCTCTGGTTGTCATGGCCGAAAACCAGGATGCTGCCACTATCTGGCCGGGTGACTCCGCCGATCATGTTGATGGTGGTACTCTTGCCGGCTCCGTTGGGTCCGAGCAGGCCAAAAATCTCACCACCCTCGATCTGAAAAGAGAGGTCACGCACCGCGAAGGTTCCGCTGTACGCTTTGCAAAGTTGTCGAATCTCCAGAGCCGTTTGCATCATGTCCACAGCATATGCCGGGACCATCCTCTTTGACAACCCGGTCTTTGACAACCCGGTTGACAGCCCTCAGGGCTGGCGGCATGATAGCTGGCGTAACTTGGTATTTCTATCTGGAGAGGAAATGCAGCAGGGCGATGGCGGCAACGACGCCGTTGGTGCGGTGCTGCGACGTCATCAAATGAAGCCCGAGAAGGGGTCACTTCAACAAGGGGAGGGGTTTATGAAAAACATGAGGCATTGGTGTCTGCTGTTCATCATTTTGCTGGGAGCAGCCAGTCCAGCCGTGGCCGCTCTGGAGTGGAACCTGCGTGCCGAGCTTCCACTGGACGGCACTCCACTGGAGATGGCTTTGAATCCCGAAGACGGGCGCATGTTTGTGCTGTTGGAAGGTGGCCGGCTCCAGGTCTTTGCCGCTGATGGCCAGCTCGAAGAGCAGTTCAGCGTCGCTGCGGGGGCAAGCAGCATGGTCCTTTCACCGGACGGCCAGCGGCTGTTCATTGGCAATGCCGCCGCCAAAACCCTGCAGGTTGTCGATATCAGCTATATCTTCGACCTGCCGGTCGGCAACTCGCCGATCAAGGGGGAGAAAAGTGCCCCGGTGACCCTGACTGTCTTCGACGACTTCCAATGCCCCTACTGTGCCCGGCTGGTCCCTCTGCTCGACCAGTTGGTTGCCGCCTACCCCGGGAAGGTGCGTTTGGTCTTCAAGCATTTCCCGCTGCGGATGCACAAATTCGCCGAGCAGGCGGCGATTGCCAGCCTGGCGGCGCGCGAACAGGGGAAATTCTGGGAAATGCATGACCAACTTTTTGCCAACTACAACAAGCTAAACGAAACCCTGATTAATGATCTGGCGCGAAAGGTCGGCCTCGATATGAAGCGCTTCGCTAAGGATATGGGGAATGTGACGCTGTCGATGGAGGTGGCTGCTGACATGCGCCTTGGCCAGGAAGCTGGGGTTCGCGGCACGCCTTCCTTGTTTATCAACGGCAAGCCGGCCCAGGAACGTAACCTGGCAGCGCTAGGCCAGTTGATCGACCGCGAGCTGGCAAAGGGGGCTGGCGAGCAGAAGGATTAGCCCTTCACTCAGCCCGCCTGCGGTTCATCTGCCGCCACATCTTCGGTTTCACCGGTGCGGGCTTTACCGAAAAATCGCGCGACCAAGATGCTGATCTCGTAAAGCACGATGAATGGTAGGGCCAGGGCTGTTTGCGAGAAGACATCGGGAGGAGTGAGGACAGCCCCGATCACAAAAGCGGCCAATAGGGCCACCTTGCGATTGCGGCGCAGCAGCTGATGGTCGACCAGGCCCATGCGGGCGAGGAAGAAGATGACAATCGGCAGTTCGAAGACCAGCCCGAAGGCGAGCAGCAGCTTGCTGGAGAGCGCCAGGTAGGACCCCATGGAGAGCATGGCGCTAATCTCACCACTGGCCAGTCCGAACTCCAGCAGAACCTTGAAGCCCATCGGAAAGACAAAGCGGTAGCCAAAGATCGCCCCGCAGGCAAAGCAGAGGCTGCTGGCCAGGACAAACGGAATGGCATAACGCTTTTCGTGGGAATAAAGGCCTGGGGCAACAAAGGCCCACAGCTGCCAGAAAATCACTGGCAGGGAAACCAGCAGCCCGGCCAGAGCCCCGATTTTCAGGTAGGTGAAGAAGGGCTCGGTGGCATGGATAAAGACCAGGGTACTCCCCTCGGGCAGGGCCTGGCGTACCGGCTCGGCGATCAGATCGAAGAGCTTTTCGGCAAAAGCGTAACAACCCAGGAATGCCACCAACCAGGAACTGCCGGCAATGATAAGGCGCTTGCGCAGCTCCTCAAGATGCCGGGTCAACGGCATGCGGGTCTCATCCATGGGGGGACCCGCTCCGTTCGGCCTCCCCCGCTGTTTCAGAGTGAACCGCAGGCGCTTCATCTGCAACCGGTGCGTCCTCTTGTTCGGTGCTGACAGAGTAAGGGTCGGCGAGGCTCCCCGGCGGGGTAAGCTTCCCTTGGCCTATCGGGCGATCTTGCTGCTCGGCTGCACGGGTCTCCTCGTGAATGGTCTGCTTTAGTTCATCGGTGGCCTTCTTGAACTCGGAGATTCCTCGACCGAGGGCTTTGGCGAGATCGGGTAAGCGTTTGGGGCCGAGGACAATCAGGGCGATCGCCATAAGCAGCAGAAGTTCGGGAAAGCCGATTCCAAACATAAGGTCACCGTGGAGGAAGGCAGTGGAAGCCCTCTGAGGATAGCGACTAGAGATGAGGCTGTCAAGCAAATCAATCCTAGATAAATGTTTGACATATAAAGGGTTTTCTTTTAGGATGCGGCATCCTCACAGGGAAGGACGCGGTCTTCGATGACTCATCAGCAAATGATTTTGGACATTCGCCGCCTGGCCAGGGAGCGCAACGCCCTGATCCTGGCTCACAACTACCAGCGCGATGAAATCCAGGAACTGGCCGATATGACCGGTGACTCCCTCGGCCTGTCCCTCGAAGCGGCCCGCACCGATCGGCAGGTGATCGTCTTCTGCGGGGTGCACTTTATGGCGGAAAGTGCCGCCATTCTTGCGCCCGACAAGCAGGTTCTGCTTCCCCGGCTCGACGCCGGCTGTCCGATGGCCGACATGGTGACGGCCGAAGGGTTGCGCGAGTTCAAGGCCCGCCATCCGGGAGTGCCAGTGGTCACTTACGTCAACTCCACGGCGGCGGTCAAGGCTGAGAGTGACATCTGCTGTACCAGTGCCAACGCCATCAAGGTCGTCAATTCCCTGCCTGATCAGGAAGTCATTCTGGTGCCGGATCGCAACCTCGGTCGCTACATTGCCCAGCATACTGACAAAACCTGCCATTTCTGGGAGGGTTACTGTCCTAGCCACGACCGATTGACCGTGGAGGATGTCGAGCGCGCCCGTGCCGACTACCCTCAGGCCGTGTTTATGGCCCATCCCGAATGCTCTCCTGAGATTCTTGCTCTGGCCGACCACATCTGCTCGACCAGCGGCATGTACAGCTTTGCTGCTCAGAGCCCCGCCGAGCAGTTCATTGTCGGAACCGAGGCCGGGATTCTCTATCGCCTGCGTCGCGACAACCCGGACAAACAGTTCGTGCTGCCGACCACGCGCCTGATCTGCCCGAACATGAAGTTGACCTCCCTCGACGATGTCCTAAAGACCCTGCAGACTATGGGCCCTCAGGTGACGGTTGCCGAACCGGTCAGGTCACGGGCCCGAGTGACCCTCGAGCGGATGCTGGCTATCCCCCGCGACTGATCCTTCTGTCGATACTCCGGTAAACCTGACTGACGCCCTTGCCCGGGGACGGTTTTAAGCATGGACTCTCCCCTCGAACAGACTGTTCAGAACAGCACGCTCAATGGCCTGATTGAGGCTTTTTCCTCAGCTCGCCTGGCTCACGCCGAAGTTCTCGGCTTGACCGGCAGCAGTGGCGCCTGGTTGGCTGCCGGCCTGCTGGAGCGGGACCCGGGCCGCCTGGCAATCCTTGCGCCTGACCTGGAGAGCGCCCAGAACTTTCAGCGCTCCCTGGCCTTCTACCACGGCAGCAATGCCGACATCCTGCTCTTTCCGCACTGTGAGACCGATCCCTATACCCCGCTGAGCCCACATCAGGAAGTGGAGGCCCAACGGCTGGCGACCCTTGCGGTTCTGGCCAGAGGCCGGGGACGAGCCGTGATCACCACGGCCAGAGCGGTTCTGCAAAAAGTTATCCCGCGCGACGTTCTGGCTGATTTGCGCCTGGTGCTGCGAGTCGGCGAGGACTATCCGCGCCAAGCGCTGCTTGAAGGACTGAGCTCCCTCGGTTACCAGCGAGTCCCGCTGGTCGAGGACCGGGGATGCTTTGCCGTGCGTGGTGACCTGGTCGATCTCTACCCACCCGTCAGCGACCAACCGTTGCGCCTAGTCTTTTTCGGGGATGAACTCGAAGAGCTGCGCTGCTTTGATGCCAGCACGCAACGCTCCACCGGAGAACTCCTCAAGCAGCTCGAACTGGTTCCGGCCCGAGAGATGATCCTGGCCGGGGCCCATCTTGAGCACCTACTGACCCGATTACGAGCCCGCTGCGACGAACTGGAGATCGCGCGCCCGCAGCGCGATGCGCTGCTCGAAGAGTTTCGCGAACGCCTGACCGGGCCGGGCCGCGAGCAGCTGCTCCCTTTCAACTATGAAGAGCTCGATACCTTTTTCGATTATGCCGGTGACGTTCGCTGGCTGATTCTCGATCCGGCGGCAGTCACCCGGGCCATCGACGAATTCAGCGAAGTGGTCAAAAGCGGGTCGAGACGAGCCGCTGCCAACCAGGAACCGTACGCCTCCCCCGATCAGTTTTTCCTGCCTGCCACGCAGTTGGAGACCCGTTTACGCTCGACCAGGCGCCTGGAGTTGTCGCGTCTGCAGGTGATCGACCTGGAACATGAGCACCCGGTCTTCAAAATCACAACCCAGGGAAATGCCGACCTGCGACCGTCATCCGCAGCCCACGATGGTCGGTTGACCGAGCTGGTCGGATATTTTCAGTCGTGGCTTGACGACAACTGGCGGCTGCTGGTGGTCTGTCACCAGCGCGGCCAGGCTGAACGGCTGCTTGACCTGCTCCAGCCGACCGATCTTCCGCTCAACTGGACTCCGCAACTCACCCCCGGCCGGCAGTTTGAAACGGGCCTGACCCTAACCGTCGGTTCGGTCGATAGCGGGTTTCGCCATGGCGATGAACGACTGGCCGTTATCACCGATGACGAGATCTTCGGCCCCCGTAGCCACCGGCGCCCCCGCCGTAGCCGCAGAGTCTTTGAATCTTCGCTGGCTGACCTCAAAAGTGGCGACCTGGTGGTGCACACCGACTATGGAGTCGGTCGCTACCTTGGCCTTGAGCACATTGAAGCCGGAGGGCTTGCCGGTGACTACCTGCACCTCGAGTATGCCGGTGAAGACCGCCTGTATCTGCCTGTTGAACGAATCGAACGGGTGCAGAAATATCTGGCTGAAGGCGCAGCCCCACGGCTCGACAGGATGGGAGGCGGTGCCTGGGAGAAAGCCAAGCTTCGGGCTCGCGCTGCCATCGAAGAGTTGGCCCGCGACCTGCTGCAGATCCAGGCCAGACGCCAGTTGGCCAGCGGATTTCGCTACTCGCCGCCGGATCGCTTGTTCAGCGAATTCGAGGCGTCGTTCCCCTATGAGGAGACCCCCGACCAACTGGAGGCCATCGAGGCGGTGCTCGCTGATATGACCTCCGACCAGCCGGTCGATCGCCTGATCTGCGGCGATGTCGGCTACGGCAAGACCGAAGTGGCGATTCGCGCGGCCTTCAAGGCGGTGCTCGATGGTCGGCAGGTGGCGTTGCTCGTGCCGACCACAGTCCTCGCCTGCCAGCATCTGGAAACCCTGCAGGCCCGCTTTGCCGACTACCCGGTGACCGTCGACATGCTGTCACGTTTTCGCAGTGGCGCCGAGCAGAAACGGATTCTGGCCAGGGCGGCAGCAGGGCAGATCGACATTTTAATCGGCACTCATCGGCTGTTGCAGCGCGATGTGCGGTTCAAGGACCTTGGCCTGATCATTGTCGATGAAGAGCAGCGCTTCGGAGTGTCCCATAAAGAGCGGCTGAAAAAGATGCGCGCCGAAGTCGATGTACTGACCCTCAGTGCCACACCGATCCCGCGTACTCTGCACCTCAGCTTGGCCGGGCTACGCAAGCNCAAGATGTCGATCATCGATACCCCGCCGGTCGACCGCCAGGCGATCCGCACCTATGTCACGCGCTTCGATGACGAGCTGATTCGCGAAGCTATCGTTCGGGAACTGCGCCGTGACGGTCAGGTCTATTTTGTTCACAATCGGGTACAGTCGATCGAGGCCATGGCTGACTTTCTCCGACAACTGGTCCCCCAGGCGAAAATCGGGGTCGGTCACGGCCAGATGCCGGAAAAGGAGCTGGAGCAGGTGATGCTCGATTTCATCGAGGGGCGCACCAATCTGCTGGTCTGCACAACCATTATCGAGAACGGGCTCGATATCCCGAAAGCCAACACCATGTTGATCAACCGGGCCGACTGCTTCGGGTTGTCCCAGCTCTACCAGCTGCGCGGTCGGGTCGGCCGCTCCCACCAGCGGGCCTATGCCTACCTGATGATCCCCGGGGAGACACTGCTCACCCATGAAGCCCGAGAGCGGCTGCGGATTCTCCAGGAGCAGACCGAACTGGGGGCCGGTTTCCGCATCGCCAGGCACGACCTGGAACTGCGCGGTGCCGGTGACCTGCTCGGCTCCCGCCAGGCCGGCCAGATCGAAGCGATCGGTTTCGAAATGTATACGGAACTGCTCGAAGAGACCGTTGCTGAACTGCAGGGCCGCCAGCACGAAGCGAGGATCGATCCGGAGATCCGTCTGGGACTCTCCGCCTACCTGCCCGAAAAGTATATTGCCGACCCGAACCAGCGGCTGGTCCTCTATCGCAAACTGGCCGGTGCGGAAGAAGAGATCGAGTTGTACCAGGCTCTCGATGAAATGCGTGACCGCTACGGTGAACCGCCGGCCCAGGTTGAACTGCTGCTGGACGTCATGAAACTGAGAGTCCTGATGAAGCGGCTGAGGATTGACGCCGCCGAGTACGACGGCCACAACCTCGTGCTAAGCTTCCCTCCACAGACGAGAGTGACATCGGACCAGATTCTGTCCCTGCTCTCCGACAGCAAAAAATACCGCTTCAGCCCCGACTATCGGCTCACGATCAGGGTGGGAAGAATGCCCGCAGCTGAACTGCTGGGGACGGTTAAAAAGGAATTGCATGGGTTTTGCCCGCTGTGATAGCGTGAACAACCGTTGACTTCCCCAGAGCCTGTCCGCACATGTCTATGCAGCAAATAACCCTGTCTCTGCTCCTGTTCCTCATGCTCCTTGGCCTGCCGCTGTATGGTTGTCAGGACCCCAACGGCCTGCCTGCGGAGACGGCCCGGACCAAGCCGCTGATCGCTATCAACCAGCAGTCGATCAGCCTCGATGAATTTATCAAGGCTTTTAACCAGACCCGTCACCCCGATCAACAACTCAGCGAGATCGAGCGCCAGGAGCTGCAAAGAGCCTTCCTGATCCAGCTCATCGACAGGACGCTGATTCACCAGGAAGCCGAACTGCGCGGGGTTCTGGTCGGAGCCGATGAGCTTGGTGAAGCGATCGCTTTTTATCGCCAGGATTACCCGGAAGACAGTTTCGATGCCATGCTCAAGGAGCGGGGGTTGACCCTGGCCGCCTGGCAGCACGAGCTCGAAGAGAGCCTGACCATGGAGAAACTGCTGGAAGAGGTGGTCTACCGGGATCTCGAAGTCAGCGACCGGGAGATCTCGGCATACTACAAGGCCAACCGCGAGGCTTTCAATCGACCGGAGCAGGTTCGGGTGCGGCAGATTC
This sequence comes from Desulfuromonas sp., assembly GCA_002869725.1. Classification (GTDB taxonomy): domain Bacteria; phylum Desulfobacterota; class Desulfuromonadia; order Desulfuromonadales; family BM103; genus BM103. The sequence goes on from PKTY01000272.1 coordinate 11,875, forward strand.
TGGTTGCTGACGAGGCCGAGGGACACCGTCTTCTCGGTCTGCTGCGCAAGGGGGAAAACTTTGCCAATGTTGCCCGCCAGCACTCCCTCTCTCCCGATGCCGAACAGGGCGGAGACCTCGGTTTTTTTAGCCGGGGGGAGATGCCGGCAGCTTTTGACGCGGTGGTTTTTGACCTGCCGGTCGGTCGCCTCAGCGAGTTGGTTCAGAGCGAGTACGGTTCTCATCTTTTCCTGGTCGAGGAGAAGCGTAAACCGGCCCAACTCGGCAAGGCCGAAGCCTCGGCGGAAATCAGGGGCCTTCTAGAACGGCAAAAACGCGAAACGATCTATCTCGATTGGCTGCAGGAACTTCGCTCCCGGGCAACTATCGAGGTCGACTGGCTTCAACTCGAAAACCAGTCCAAAAACTGACTACTTCTAAGGAAGGTCGCTCCTCATGAAACAGTTGAGTCTGCTCATTTTGATCTTATGGATGACTTGGGCTAGCGCCATGGCTGCTGACCCTGTGAGCCGGATTGCCGCAGTTGTCAATGATGACATCATTACCACTTACCAGCTTGAACAGGCGTTGCAAAAGCATCTGGCCACGCAAGATAAAGCCCCATCTCCAGCCCAACTTGGCGCTGTCCGTCGTGAACTTCTCAGCCGGCTGATCGAGGAGACGCTGGTCAAGCAGAGGATCGCGACACTCAAGCTGACCGTCAGCGAGGAGGAGATAGAGACGGCAATCCTCGATGTTCAGAAGCAGAACAAGCTGACCCGCGAGGATCTCGAGCAGGCTGTCAGAAATCAGGGATTGTCTTTCAGCATCTACCGAGAAAACCTTCGTCAGCAGATTCTTCGCTACAAGTTGATCAGCGCGGACGTCAGGAGCAAGGTCGATATCACCGAACAGGAGATCGTCGAATACTATCGGGCTCATCTCGAAGAGTACCGCAGCCCGGCGAAGATCGAGCTGAGCGCGTTGAGCTTTCCTCTCGCTGCAAAGAGCGACCAATTCCAGCGCGAAGCCGTTGTTGTTACCGCAAAGGAGGCCGCCGGTCGGCTTCGAGATGGGGAGCCGCTGGAAACGGTGGCGGCGACACTGCGTGACGACTATGCTGCCTCCAGCTTGAACCTTGGCGCCATGGTTTTCTCGGAGATGTCACCGGAGTTCACCGCTGCCCTCGAGTCGGTTGCCGAGGGGGATTACAGCGATCCGGTCCAGAGTGGAAATGCGGTCTTCATTCTAAAAGTCGACGGACGTGAACCCGGCCGCCTGCGCCCCTTTGAGGCGGCCAAGGGAGAAATCTACCAGATGATTTCTGACCAGAAAACCGATGCGCAGCTTAAGGAGTGGACAAGAGGTCTCAAACGCCAGGCGTTTATCGATGTTAGGCTGTAACCTGTAACGCTGGCCTTTGCTTGGAGGCTCCTGGTTGAGCCGCTCGTCTCCGGAGCAGGAGTTATTCGACGACTGCCCGCTTGAGAGCTTGGTAATGTCTCATGTAGCCGCGTCGTTCTTCTTCACTGAACTCAACAAACATGACTCCGGCACTGGCTAATTCATCGGTCTCTGGTTCGGCATGCATGACCCGACCGACGACTTGCACCAGATCTTCATCGAGACCAAGGGTAATCCTCAGTCGCGAACCAGGCTCGAGAAACTGTCCTGTTTCCAGGCGCAGCCCGTTTTCACTGACGTTCAAGGTTCTCGCCAACCCCCGACCTACGATCTCGCCATTCGAGTCGATTACCTCATAGTCCAGAAACTTCATCGCGTAACGTCGATCGTCATGGCGGCGTTCAAAGGCATTGTCATTCATGGTCAACTCCTGACAGGATTTACTCGAACTTACTGAAAGTCTATCGTGTTATCCTGTTATTGGAAGCCTCACCATGAAATTTGAGCACAATCGTGCCTTCGGAAGCGTTGCGGCTTGATCGCCTGAGCGCTTGTGACAGGCACCCTAAAGGCCAACCTACTGAGTTGACGAGCATGCACAAACCTCTGATTGTCACCATGGGAGATCCGACCGGAGTCGGCCCAGAAATTGTTGTCCGGGCTCTGGGCAGCAAAGAGTTGGACAATTTCACCCGTCCCCTCTGGGTCGCCGGGGATCCCGCTCTACTGGAAAGGGCCGCGGCCGTTTGCTCGACCCCTGTTCGCATCTTTGCCAAGGCCGATGCGGACCTCCCCTGGGAGCTTGAGGTTGATGGCCGGCGGCATGGCTTGGTCCCTCTTTCCTCACTGCCAGCCGGTAACCTGAGGTACGGCCAGCCCGATCTTGCCTGCAGCCAGGCGATGGTTGACTATATCACCTGGGCCGCTGACCAGTGCCTGGCAGGGCGAGCGGCCGGCATGGTGACTGCGCCAATCAGCAAGCTCGCTCTACAGCAGAGTGGGGAGATCTTCCCGGGCCACACCGAACTGCTCGCAGCGCGCTGTGGCGTCGAGCATGTGGTGATGATGCTCGCCGGTAACAGCCTGAAGGTCTGTCTGGTGACCACCCACTGTCCGCTCCACGAAGTCCCGCAGCGGCTGTCGAGCGACCTGATTCTGCGCACCATCCGCCAGACTGCGTCTTCTTTACAGAGCGACTTCGGCCTGGCGCGTCCGCGCCTGGCCGTGCTGTCCCTTAATCCCCATGCCGGAGAGTCCGGTCTGTTCGGCGACCAGGAATCGAGGATCATTGCACCGGCCATCGTACAGGCCCGTACCGAGGGGCTGGAGGCGTCCGGTCCGCACAGCGCCGACACCCTGTTCTGGTTCGCCGCACGCGGCGACTATGACGCGGTGATCTGCATGTACCATGACCAGGGGCTGATCCCCCTCAAGCTGCTGCACTTTGAGGACGGGGTCAATGTCACCCTCGGTCTGCCGATCATCCGGACCTCAGTGGACCACGGCACGGCTTACGATCTGGCCGGTACCGGACGGGCCAACCCGGCCAGCCTGGTTGCTGCTATCCGCATGGCCGCCACCATGGCAGACCATCGCTCAAGGCCGTTTGCGCCGGAGCCTGCGAGCCGCTGATCATGCACGAGAAGAATAAGATCATTATCAAGAGAGCCTGCGAGCATAACCTCAAGTGCATCGACGTGGAGATCCCTCGCGACCAGCTGGTTGTCATCACCGGGGTCTCCGGTTCGGGGAAGAGCACCCTGGCTTTCGACACTATTTATGCCGAGTGCCAACGGCGCTATGTCGAGAGCCTTTCGGCTTACGCCCGTCAGTTTCTCGAGCAGATGGACAAGCCCGATGTCGAGAGCATCGAGGGGCTTTCCCCTGCCATCTCCATCGAGCAGAAGACCACCTCGAAGAATCCGCGTTCCACCGTCGGGACGGTCACCGAGATCTACGACTATCTGCGACTGCTGTTCGCCAGGGTCGGCAAGGTCCACTGTCCGTCATGCGACCGTGAGATCTCCTCCCAGACCATCGAGCAGATGATCGAGCGGATCCTGGTCCTGCCGGAGCGCACCAGATTGCTGCTGTTTGCGCCGATTGTCCGTGGCCGCAAAGGGGAGTATCGCAAGGAGCTGCGCCAACTGCAGGCCGATGGCTTTGTTCGGGTGAGAATCGACGGAACCATGTACGAACTTGGCGACGAGCCCTCCCTCGACAAGCAGAAAAAACATTCCATCGAGGTCCTCGTCGATCGCCTAGTGGTCAAGGATGGACTGGCCAGCCGCCTGGCAGACTCTCTGGAGACCGCCCTGAAGCTGGCTGACGGTCTGGTGCAGGTCGAAGTGGTTGATGGTGAAGCGATGCTCTTTTCCCAGCGTCACGCCTGCATCGAGTGCGGCATTTCCCTCTCCGAAATGACGCCGCGCATGTTCTCTTTCAACAACCCCTACGGAGCCTGCTCGGACTGTTCGGGGCTCGGTACGCGCATGTACTTCGACTCCGAGCTGGTTGTCCCCAACCCGCAGCTTTCCCTACGTGAAGGAGCAATCGCTCCCTGGGCGACCCGCACCGGTTTCTATTACCAGCAGGTTCTCGAAGCTTTGGCCGAACACTACCAGTTCGATATCCGCACCCCCTTTGCGGCATTATCAAAGCGGGTGCAGCAGACCCTTCTGCAGGGCTCAGGTGCCGAGCCGGTGCGCTTTTTCTATGACCAGACCGGCCACCGTCACTTCTATCACAAGCCCTTTGAAGGGGTCCTGCCGAATCTGGAGCGACGTCTGCGTGAGACCGACTCCGATAGCACGCGCGAAAAGTTCGAACAGTACATGAACATTATGCCCTGCCCCTCCTGTCAGGGAGCGCGGCTGAAACCTGAGTCCCTTTGCGTGCGTGTTGGTGGACAGAATATCCAGCAGGTCTGCCAGTTGAGTATCAGTGATGCCGACGCTTTTTTTGCCACGCTTAAACTGTCGAGCCGCGACTTCGAGATAGCTCGCCGGGTCCTCAAGGAGATCCGTGAGCGACTCTCCTTTCTGATCAATGTCGGCCTCGACTATCTGACTCTCGATCGCACCTCCGGGACCCTTTCCGGAGGGGAGGGGCAGCGCATCCGACTGGCGACCCAGATCGGTTCATCACTGGTGGGTGTTCTCTATATTCTCGATGAGCCGTCGATCGGCCTGCACCAGCGTGACAACCGACGTCTGCTCGAAACCCTCAAGAAACTGCGTGATCTCGGCAATACGGTGTTGGTGGTCGAGCATGATGAAGAGACGATTCTCGAGGCCGACCATGTCATCGACATGGGACCTCTCGCCGGTCGCCAGGGGGGGGAGATCGTCGCCCAGGGGACCCCGCGCCAGATCATGGAGCACCCGGCATCGCTGACCGGCGATTACCTGGCCGGCCGACGCACCATCCCACTGCCGTCTTCGCGCCGTGTTGCGACCGGGCACCTGCGCCTGCGCGGGGCCGCGGCCAACAACCTTAAAGCCCTCAACGTCGAGTTCCCCCTTGGTGTGATGACCTGCGTCACCGGGGTTTCCGGATCAGGGAAGTCGACTTTGGTTCTCGACACCCTCTACAAGGCGCTCGCCCAGCGCCTTTTTCGCAGCCGTGAAAAGGCAGGCCATGTCGAAGCCCTGCAGGGGCTTGAGCAGCTCGACAAGGTCATCGATATCGACCAGTCCCCCATCGGCCGCACCCCGCGCTCCAATCCGGCAACCTATACCGGTCTGTTCACTGATATCCGTGACCTGTTCGCCCAGTTGCCCGAGGCGAAAATGCGCGGCTACAAGGCCGGGCGCTTTTCGTTCAACGTCAAGGGGGGGCGGTGTGAAGCCTGCGAGGGGGATGGAATCCTGCGGATCGAAATGCATTTCCTGCCGGACGTCTATGTTCAGTGTGAAGCCTGCAAGGGGGCGCGCTACAACCGTGAAACCCTCGAAGTCAAATACAAAGGTAAGACCATTGCCGATGTCCTCGACATGACTGCCAACCACGCCTCCGAGTTTCTAGCCAACATCCCCAAGATCCATCGCAAGCTGGAGACCCTGCGCGATGTCGGTCTCGGTTATATCAAACTCGGGCAGAGTGCCACCACCTTGTCCGGAGGGGAGGCCCAGCGGGTCAAGCTGGCCAAGGAGTTGGGCAAAAGGGCGACCGGGCGCACCATCTACATTCTCGATGAGCCGACCACCGGTCTCCACTTCGAGGATATTCGCAAGCTGCTCGACGTTCTGCATCGTCTCGTCGATCAGGGCAACTCCATTGTTATTATCGAGCACAACCTGGATGTGATCAAAACGGCCGATCACATTATTGATCTCGGGCCGGAGGGGGGAACGCGAGGGGGAGAGCTGGTGGTCTGCGGCACACCTGAGCAGGTGGCCAGATGCTCAGACTCCTACACGGGTCGATACTTACGAGGTTATCTTGATCTGTAGCCGGGGTGAGGGCCTTGAGTCCGCCTGAGGTTCTTCTTCCTGTTTCAGGCCGGGCTCACGTCACGGATCAGGCTTGCGTTGACCAGATAATGAGCTTCCTCAGTGGTCAGGACGAAATAGCCTTTGATCTCGTTGATGAAGTCGAACAGCCTGGTGCGTCCCTCTGGCATCTCGATCAGGATCTGCCCCGCTAACTGTTCTCCGCCAATGAACTCAATGTTGATTTCGACCGGGGTGCCGAGGACATCGGCCCCCTTCTCCTTGACTGCTGGTTGATAGCGGATGTGAGTGATCGATCGCTTATTGATCACGTAGAACCTGTCGTTGCCGCTGCGAAAGGGGAAGAACTCCCCTTTCTCCTTGAGGAGATCGACCAGTGTCTGGCGCCCGATATGTGTATAGGCACTGGGGCTTAGGAAGACCACGCCACTGATGACCGAGCCATCTGAATAAAACAGGGTGACCGGCTGCTCGGTTTTCTCAACTCGGTAGATGCTCATTACTCCTCCCACGGTGAAACAGACAAATCCCTCTGGCAGTGCCGCATTCTGTTGACATGTTTTGCAGCAACGATAATATTGATCTGTTTCGGAATTTGTCAAACAAATAGAGGGAAGGAGTTCAGATGATGTCACAACCGACCAGCAAAACTGACCTGAACCTGATGGAGGCGTTTGCCGGAGAATCCCAGGCCAACCGCAAATATCTGGCCTTTGCCGAAAAGGCCGATGCCGAAGGTCACAAGCAGGTTGCGAAGCTGTTTCGTGCTGCGGCCGCCGCCGAGACGGTCCACGCTCATGCACACTTGCGGGTCTACGGTGGGGTGAGCACTACCGCCGAGAATCTCGAGGCCGCCATCAGCGGCGAAACTCATGAATTTTCCAGTATGTACCCGCAGATGATCGAAGAGGCCAAAGCCGAGGGGCGTGATCCTGCGGTGCGCAGCTTCGTCTTTGCCAATCAGGTCGAGCAGATTCATGCTGAACTTTACAGCAAGGCACTGGAACAACTTGGAAGGAACTCTGCGACCGATTATTACGTCTGCAAGGTCTGTGGCAACACGCTCGAAGGGGAACCGAGCGGGCCCTGCGAGGTCTGCATGGCCAACCAGGCAGCATTCTTCAAGGTCGACTGAGGCCGCTACTTTAGAGGTTTGACCCAGTCGACCGTTCTGTATTGTACTTTTGGGAGCCGAGCAATATGACCATGGAAAAGTGTCCCGTTTGCAAGGAGCAGACTCGAGGCAAGTACTGGTGTAATTCCTGCCACACGGTTTTTGCCTGTCCAGCGCCACGCTGCGAAGCACCCAATCACCGTCGTGACGCCAAGGTCTGCGCCAAGTGCGGGCTGATTTTCGAAGACTATATCACCCAGCGCAAGATGTATCGTAAGTGTCCGAAGTGCAAACGCAAGCAGGGGCTCTCCGACCCCCAGTGCAAGTTTTGCCGCTACTGGTTCAACTGCCCGAGCTGCGGGCACCGAGTCCCTTCAACCAGCATGCTCACCTGCCCGCGTTGTGCCACCAGCTTGCGATGACGGCTGTTTATGTGCCGAAACGGCAGAGGCCCCGGTATTTACCGGGGCCTCTGCCGTTTTATCTCGAGCGGTTGCTATTCCTTCTGTTCCTGATCGCTCTCTTTTTTCTCCCCGCCGGGGAGATTGCAGGATTCGCTCAGTCAGGTCTGGACGCCAAAACGAGGAAGAATCCAGCGATTGAGGATGTACCATGCGGCAACGACTCCGCCCAGGATCAGCAGGTCTTTCATTTCAGGGCCTCCCTGTCATATTGAGTAGGACATCTACAACAAGGCAGATGACACAAGTTGCCTCCCGGCTGATTTCGCCAGAAGTCACCCCGCAGAGACGCTCACAAAGACCAGACCGCAACTCCCGGTGTTCTCGATGCCGTGCGCTGTTCCGGCAGGGGCGATGAGGACTGTGCCGACACGGACTGGCCTTTGGCCTTCTCCCTCGCTAAGGAACTGGCCTTCTCCTTCGAGAACCACCCAGACATGGTCACCGGCATGCACGTGCGGGTGAATATGCTGGCCGGGTTGCAGACACCACAGGGTGGTCCGCGCATGCGCTGCTTCACCGACGACAACTTTATGAGCTTTCTCGGCGGAGTAGGCAATTAGACTGCGATAGTCAAAAGATTCGATCGGCATGGTGTTGAACTCCTTGGAAGAGTGAATCTGCTTCAGGGATAAAGCATTTGCTGCTGCGAAGCAATTGCAAAAATTACCGGGTGCGCGGGCAGGTCAGGCAACCCCCAATAAAAAACGCCCCGCACATGGCGGGGCGTCAGTTGAGAAAAAAGAATTAGTCAGGCTTTGCTGGCCGTCACCGCAATGCAGTGGCTGCCAGCCTGCAGGGCCTGTCTGGCATTGGTTTCAGCAAAGTTGCCCGGCACGAAAACCAGTCCGACTGGAATCCGGTCGCTGACCAGAACCCCGGCACTGAAAGAGCCTGCCGTACTGACCAGTTTGAGTCGAGCCCCCTGGTTGGCGACATCGAGTCGTTCGGCATCTTTGACGTTGATGTGAATTTTTACTGACTGGTCCAGTTCGCCGGTCGCGCTGGAATGGATTGTTGTCGACCCGAATTGGAAGGGGCTTTTGCCGACCACTAGTTGCAGTTCCACAGGCTGCGGCGCCGACAGATCGGGGGTGGCCGCCTTAAGAGATTTGCTGTCCGGCCTCCAGAACTCTTTCCAGCAGAAGGTCTGGCAATCCAGTGCCTGGCACTGATCGCTGTAGCAGCCTGCCAGCTTGGCCAGCTCACCGCGCATCGCGGTTTCGCTCGGCTCAGGTTTGCCGGACAGCCTCGCATAGAGCATGGCCAGGATTGCCAGGTCCGGGCGAGCTTCACCCGGGGGCTCGCTCGCCACCCGCAGCCGGCTGACGCGGCCATCGAGAGAGGTGGTGCTCCCCCGTTTTTCAGCTCCTGCGGCCCCGGGGAGGACCACGGTCGCCATTTTGGTCAGGTTGTTGGCGAGAATGTCCTGAACCACCAGCAAGTCAAGCTTTTGCAACGCCTGTTGCCAGCGTGCGCCGTCTGGGAAGTTCACCAGCGGGTTGCAGCCGGCCAGGTAGAGGGCCTTGATCTCCCCCTGTTCAATTCCGGACAGGATCCCGTTGGCGTCGAGACCCCCCTGGGGGAGTGTGGTGTGCCAAGCCTCGCTGAAACGCTTGCCGTCAGCGTAGGGGACCATGCCGGGAAGGAACTCGGGGCAGACTCCGCAATCGAGCAGACCGAAGAGGTTACCCTTTTCTTCCGCCGGGTAGAAGCCGCTGGTGTCCCCGTGCAGAGCTCCACTGACCAGTGCCAGGTTGACCAGTGCGGAAATGGCGTGTTCGGCTTTGGCGCACTGCATAGCATCCCGGCCAAAAATGATTGCCACCGACTTGGCCTGCCCCAGATAGTTGGCGGCTTCCTCGATCAACTCCGGCGCAACCCCGGTTGCGGTAGAGACCGCGGCCAGGTCAATGCTTTCCAGGTAGGAAAAGAGCTCCTGCTGGTTTTCTAGGAATTGATTGAGGAAATTCTGATCGGCTTGTCCTTTGGCGACTATCAGCTTGGCCAAAGCCCCGGCCAACAGCGCTTCACTGCCAGGCCGGTATTGCAACAACGTCTCCGCTTGGTCAGCGAGTTTGTCCTGGCGCATGCCTGCGACGACCAGTTTGGCGTCGTTGAGGCGGTGCCCTTTCTGTACCTGCCAGTCAAGAGCCGGCACTTCGGCGCTGAGATCGGCCCCGAACACCAGAATCGCTTCGGCCTTGCTGATGCGATCGATATGGTTGCTGGCCATGGTTAAACCAAGCTGTGCCTGCATAACTGTTGCTGCCCGCAACAAGCCGAAACGGGCTTCCGAATCGAGGTTGTTGCTCCCCAGAGCGACTCGCAACAGCTTCTGGAACAGGTAGTTTTCCTCGTTGGTCAGGCGCCCGGAGGTAAGCCCGGCCACGGCCTGACCGTTGGAGGCATCCCGCAGCCGGGTCAGTTCTGTCGTGACCTTGTCGAGCGCGGCTTCCCAGCTTGTCGGTTCGCCGTTGACCAGCGGAGTGGTCAGGCGCTGCTCGCTGTTCAGATAGTCATGACCGAAAAATCCGCCGACGCACAGATTGCCATTATTGATGGTATTGTCATCCGAAGTCAGGCGCAGCACCTTACCCTGCTTGCTATGGTATTCGACCTGGCAGTGAGCCGGGCAGAGCGTGCAGACCGATGCTGTCTTACGCAGTTCCCAGGGGCGGGCCTTGAATTTGAACGGTTTGGAAATCATGGTTCCGGTCGGACAGACCTGAACGCAATTGCCACAGAATTCGCATTTGGCAAGATCCTTGTCGATAAACGCGCGGTCCCCTTTGTCGTTGATGTGCAAGGAGCTTGCTCCGATCAACTCATGACAGACCTTGACGCACTTCTCGCACATCACGCAGCGGTTGGGTACCTGCTGGATCAGCGGCCAGGCGTCAATGGTCGCGGCGTTGACATCCTCGGCCTCGAACGGCTGTCCGACCACATCATGGGCATAACAGGTGTCCTGCAGATCGCATTCACCTCCGGCGTCACAGACCGGGCAGTCGAGGGGGTGATTGACCAGCAGCAGTTCGATGATCTGCTGGCGGATCGCCGTCAGCTTGTCGGACTGGGTCGTGACCTCCATGCCGTCCACCGCACGGGTATTGCAGGCGGTCATGGTCTTGTCCGCACCGGCCACCTCGACCGCACAGACGCGGCAGGCCCCGGTGGGAGAGACTTTCTTCAGGTAACAGAGGGTCGGTATCTTGATGCCCACCGACTCCGCGGCCTCAAGAATCGTGGCCCCCGCTGCGATCTGGACATTCTTACCGTCAATCTTCAGGTTGATCATCGAATCTACCCTTTGCAAAAGCTGTCAGCTGTCAATTAATCGTTTACGGCCAGCATGCCGACGCGGTAGCAGCGCAGGCAGCGTTCGGCTTCGCGATAGGCCTGGCTCTCCGGCATGGCCAGCTCGACCTCTTCATAGTGCTTGGCCCGTTCGGCACCATTGACCTTGGGCTGGTGCTCACGGTGCAGGCCGCCGCAGATGCCAATGTCCTCGTTCTTGTCGAACACGCCAAGGTTGCTGTAGATGTCCTCCATGGCGTCCTCGACATCGAGGTAGACCTTCCCCTCGGTGAGGTAGCGGTGCATCACCCGGGCGGCGCGGCGGCCGTGGCTGACCGCCAAGACGACGGTCATGGCGCCGTACTCGCAGTCGCCGCCGGCGAAGATGCCTTCGTTGTCGGTCATCATGGTGCCGCCGTGGGTGACAATACTTTTCCAGCGAGTCTGCTGGATACCGTAGTCGCCATCCTCGAGGTAGCCAAGATCCGGATCTTGGCCGATGGCCGGGATGACGAGGTCACAGGGGAGAATGTATTCGCTGCCGGGGACCGGCTCCGGGCGTCGGCGTCCGGACTCGTCGGGCTCACCCAGCTCCATCTTCTGGACCTCGATGCCGACGATCTTATTGTTCTCGGTAATCAGCTTGGTCGGGAGGGCCAGGAAAGCGAACTGTACGCCTTCCTCCTCGGCGTCATCGACTTCGTAGGGCTCAGCCGGCATCTCCTTGCGGGTTCGGCGGTAGAGGAGAATCGACTCCTCAGCCCCCTCGCGCAGGGCGACGCGAACGCAGTCAATGGCCGTGTTGCCGCCGCCCACCACCACCACCCGCTTGGGGGTGACGATCGGTTCACCAAGGGCGACCTTGCGCAGGTAGTGGATGCCGCCTTCGGAGAAGCCGTCGTAGCCCTGGTCCTCACCTTCAACGCCCATCGGCTTCGATTTGAACGCGCCGGTGCCGAGGAAGACCGCGTCGTACTGCTCCTTGAGTTCACGCAGCGAGACGTCACGGCCGAGCTTGACACCATATTCGATCTCGACACCGAGGGCCGAAATGATGTCGGCCTCACGTTGCAGCAGAGGGCGCGGCATGCGGTAATCGGGGATCCCGACCGCCACGGTACCGCCAGGTTCGGTGAGCATGTCAATGATCTTGACCTGATGCCCTTCCAGGGCCAGGTAGTAAGCGCAGGTCAGGCCGGCCGGACCAGCACCGACCACCATGATCTTCTTGCCGGTTGGTGGTTTGGGCCGCATCGGTGGCTGGTGATGATGCATCCATTCATGGTCGGAGGCGACCCGCTTGAGGACCATGATGCTGACCGGTTCATCGACCAGGGCGCGGCGACACCCCTGTTCGCAGGGGTGAGGACAGACCCGGCCACAGACCGCCGGGATCGGCATGTTGCGACGGATGGTCTCCAGTGCCTCAGCGTGGCGATACTCCTTGATCTCCTCAATGTAGCTGGGGATATCGATATGAGCTGGGCAGCGATCGATGCAGGGGGCTGTGATCCGTTCGAAGTAGGCTTGCGCCGGCTTCGACTTACGGCCTCCACGGATATAGGCCAGGTAGTCCTCGCGGAAGTGCTGGACCGTGTCGAGGACCGGCTGGGCCGAGGTCATGCACAGGGTGCATTTGCAGTTGCCGAGCAGATCAGCCAGCCCGGAAAGGATCTCCAGGTCGCGTTCCTCGCCGTGGCCGGCCAGGATCCTGGCCAGGGTATCCATCATGACCCGGGTGCCGCGTTTTCCGGGCGTGCACTTGGCGCAGCAGTATTTCTCCTGCACCCGTTTCATATACTCGGCGGCCATGCCGACGACATCAACGTCCTTGTCAAAGACGATGACTCCGTCCCAGCCCATGAAGGCGCCAATCCGCCCCTTGTCCAAATAGTTGTCAGGCAGCTTGAAAACGGCGGGCTGCGATTCACCCCCCTTGCGGTTGTCAATCACCTTGCCACCCCAACTGGAAAATACGACTTCGGCCAAGTTGAACCTCCCCTTCAGGTCGGTTATGTCCACGCAGAGAACCGCAGTAAAAAAACGCAGTTACGTCTTTTCTCCCGCGGCTTGCCTTGAGTGTTTCCACGACCTGCTCTTTGTATACAGTATGCAAGTAGATAGCACAACAAGCTGAGGTGAATCAAGGGAATTGTGGTTGAAATACGGGGCAAACGGCAAGCTTGCGGATGGTGTTTTGTGCTCCTTGCGCGTAAGGGCTCGGCAAGTGTGAGCGGGAGGCGAGTTGGGTCAGGGGAAGTCGGGAAACGGGGTTACGATCAGATAGTCGCCCCCGGTTTTCCCCAGTTCGAAATAGTTCCAGGTCTGAAGGATCGGGAAGGTTTTGATGGTGGTCGACGGGAGCAGGTAATAATCCATTTCAATTTTGGTCTCAATCTGCTTTCCATCGGGGCTCAGGGTCACTTCATCGAGCCTGACATCGACAACGGTCAGGTCCTTGGTGTCATCAAACTGCGCCAGAAAGCCATCTCGGAGTTCGGGTTTCAGGTAAGCCGCCGCAGCACTGAACTGCATCCAGCGCAAGGCATAGACGAAGTTGTCAAGGTGCCCGCGCCCCTGCTTTTCCGGAGGGTAGAGCCATGCACAGCCGATCAGGCTACATAGAGTAGAGACCGTGACAAATAGAGCCAGTTGACGTTTCATGATCTAACTCCCCGATGAACACAAGCAGGTTGCCGTGCATGACCCCCAGTCCATCCCGCACCGCAAGGAGCGTCGACGGTCTCCTCAAGGAGCTGGCGCAGGATGGCACCGGTCAGTCCCCATATGCGGTACCTTTGATAATCGTAGAAGTCAACCAGCAAATCCCGTCCCTTGTGGACCCAGTCTTCAACGTGGTGGATGGCAGGGTCGCGCAACTGTTCGAGAGGCGCAGTAAAGACTTCCTCAATTTCGAAGTGGTCGATCTTCAATTGATGTGGAGCCGGGATGGTGGCGACAAAAGGGGTCACGTGATAGCCATGGATCGAGTAAAAGTCGTCAAGGCGGCCATGCAACACGACCCGTTCGGAATCGATCCCGAGCTCTTCCTCGGCTTCGCGCAGGGCCGTGGCCCATAGGTCCGTGTCACCGTCGTCCTGACCTCCCCCCGGGAAAGAGATTTCCCCGGCGTGGTGGTTGAGGTGAGCTGTGCGAACAGTAAACAGAAGATGGTCCTCATCGTCACGGCTAAAAAGCGGAACGAGAACCGCAGCCCGGCGCAGCCCAGCATGAGGGATCGGCTTGCGCGGAAAACCCTGCAAGCGCTGGTGCAGCCAGTGGCGATCGATCATGACCGCTCACCTCCCCGCTGCCTGTCTCAAGGCCGACATGGTTGCGGAATAGTCGCTGCTGTTGAAGACGGCACTACCGGCTACCAGCACATCAGCCCCAGCCGCGACCACTTCGGCAATATTGTCGACTTTCACCCCACCGTCGACTTCCAGTTCGGTGTGAAGCCCGCGCAGATCGATACGCTGACGCAGGGCACGAATTTTATCGAGGGCTGCCGGAATAAAGCTCTGGCCGCCAAACCCGGGATTGACCGACATCACCAGCACCAGGTCGAGTTCATCAAGGATCACATCGAGGCTTTCGACAGGAGTTGCCGGGTTAATGGAAACCCCGGCCTTCTTGCCGAGCTGATGAATCAACTGCACGGTGCGATGCAGGTGGGGAACGGCTTCCTGGTGGACGGTGATGATGTCGGCGCCGGCGCGGGCAAACTCTGGGATATAGAGATCCGGCTGCTCAATCATCAGGTGGACATCGAGCGGTTTGGCGGTCACCGGACGCAGAGCCTCGACTACCAGCGGGCCGATGGTGATGTTCGGCACAAAGTGTCCATCCATGACGTCGATGTGAATGTAGTCGGCACCGGCACGGTCGACGGCAAGTACCTCATCACCGAGGCGGGAAAAATCAGCGGATAGGATCGAGGGGGCAAGTTTAGTCATGGTCAACTCTCCGGTCTGTGGCGTCATCGCGGCAGGCCGCCATCAGTATTCTTCAAGATCAAGGCGGAAAAAGTCTTTGGCCTGCGGTTTATTCTCTTCAAGAGCGTAGCGGACCGGCGACGAACCCGGAGCAAAGGCCTCGATCACCACGTCGGGCGAATCCTCGGGGGCCAACAGCCCGGTGGTCGGGTCAATGGGACGAAACTCGATGCTGTCCGGAACCGGGAATTGTTCGGTCGGAAGATCGGCGAGGGCCTGTTCCATGAAGGTCACCCAGGCAGGGGCGGCCGCCCGGGAGCCGGTCTCCTTGTCGCCAAGGGGGCGTTCCTGGTCGTAACCAACCCAAGTGACGGTGAGCAGTTGCGGGACATAGCCGACAAACCAGGCGTCCTTGAGATCGTTGGTCGTGCCTGTTTTTCCGGCAACCGGCCGCTTCAGGCTCTTGGCTCGCCAACCGGTGCCGCTGCGGACCACACTCTCCATCAGGTTGGTCGTCAGGTATGCGGTTTCCGGGCTGATCACCCGGGTCTGGCTCGGACTGTTGAGCTTCTGCCCAGGCTGCGGTCCGTCGGGGAAGTCCGCCGGGTCGACCGACTCGAGAATTCGGCCATCGCGATCGGCAATCCGGGTGATATAAGCAGGCCTGACCCGTACCCCGCCATTGGCAAGCACTCCGTAGGCCGAAGCCAACTCCATCGGGGTCAGCGCCGAGGAACCGAGAGCCAGGGTCAGATCTTCATCGATGTGCGATTCGATACCGAGTTTGCGGATATACTTTGATGCGTAGCGGACACCGATATCTTCCAGGACCTTGATGGTGATGACATTGTGCGATTTGGCCAGGGCCGTGCGCAAGGGGACCGGCCCGTAAAATTTTTTGGAATAGTTCTTCGGCTTCCATTCCTTGATTTCGCCGCTTTCAAGCTGTTCCCTGAAAATCAGCGGGGTGTCGAGAATCACCGTCGCCGGAGTGTAGCCGCGATCGAGGGCTGCGGCGTAAATCAGCGGCTTGATAGCTGATCCCGGCAGGCGCTTGGCCTGAATCACCCGGTTGAACTGGCTGCTGCGAAAATTGTAGCCACCGACCATGGCCTTGATCAGGCCGGTCTGCGGCTCAAGGGCCAGCAGGGCTCCCTGAGCAAACGGGTCCTGAGAAAGTTCCAGAACCCATGGCCCCTGCTCCGGAATCTCGATCAGCCTGACCTGAACCCTGGCACCGATCGGCAACTGGCTGCGACCCCCTTCAAGGTTTCCTTGGGCCGGTTGGTCATGGCTGACGACCTGCGGTGGTCCGGCCCATGAGGCGCTCTCCAGGGAGATCCTCCCATGGAAATCGGCAAAACGGACCATCAAGGGGTCCCCCGCCGATTGAGCGACGATCGCATCGAAGCGCTCGCCGACTTGCGGTTGACGCTCGGCAAACCGTTTCAGCTGGTCGGCGAGGAAGGCCTCCACCCCGGTCTGGTCCAGGATCTCTTGAGGACCGCGATAGCCCTGGCGTTGGTCATGAGCATGCAGGTTTTCCTGCACCGCCTGTTGGGCAGCCAGCTGCATCGGCAGGCTCATGCTGGTTTCGACCACCAGCCCATCGCGATACAAGCGGTCCCGCCCGTAAGTCTGCTCGAGATAACGTCTGACCTGTTCGGTAAAGTAGGCCGCATCGAGAATATGCTGGTTAACTCTGGGGCGAATCTCCAGGTGGGTGGTATAGGCGGCTTCGGCCTCCTGTTGGCTGATGAAACCGTCCTCGACCATTCTGGTCAGCACATACTTCTGTCGCTCCCGGGCCTTGGCAAAGTGGCTGTATGGCGAGTAGCGACTCGGTGCTTTGGGGAGCCCGGCCAGCAGGCTGCACTCGGCCAGGCTGAGCTGATCGACATCCTTGTCAAAGTAGTTCTCGGCAGCCGCCTGCACTCCGTAGGCCCCGTGGCCGAGAAAAATCTGGTTGAGATAGAGGTAGAGTATCTCTTCCTTGGACAGTCGCTTTTCCATGCGATAGGCGAGAATCGCCTCTTTGAATTTGCGCTCGAACTTTTTTTCAGGGGTCAGCAGCAGGCTTTTCGCGACCTGCTGGGTGATGGTGCTGCCGCCCTGTACGATCCCCCCCGCTTTGATGTTTTTCAGGGCGGCCCTCAGGATCGAAACCAGATCGATCCCCCGGTGCTTGAAGAAGTTTGAATCTTCGGCGGCGACAAACGCCTGGACCAGTTGCTCCGGCATGCGTGAAACCGGCACCACGATACGCCGCTCGTCGTAGAGTTCCGATATCACCTGTCCGTCGTCACTGAGTATGCGGGTGATGACAGGCGGCCGGTAATCGGCCAGAGTGTCGACCTTCGGCAGAGAGTTGGCGACATAAAAGTAGGCAGCCAGGGGTCCCCCGACCGCCAACAGAGCACCGATCAGGAGGACGATGAGGGTGAGCCTGACAACTTTTCTGGAGATTTTTGATTGAGTCTTTGATTGGGTCATGGTGATGATCCAGCGAAAGGGTCAAAACATATCACAGTTATTTCAGAGACGGCAACCGATTTGCCGGTTCATCGCGGACTGCAGCTGTGTTATAGTCTGCCGTGGCAAGCTCTGTTACGGTCATCACGATTTAGACCGTTCATCCTAATAACCCTTGGGAGATCAAGTGTGGTCGAGAACGACTTCCGACGCACCAAAATCGTTGCGACGATCGGACCTGCGTCATCCGCACGCGAACAACTGCTCGGCCTGATGGAGGCCGGCACAGACGTCTTTCGCCTCAACTTCTCCCATGGCGATCACCCGCATCTCTCCGAAGTTGTCAAAAATATTCGTGATCTATCTCGCAATCGCAAACGAGCCGTTGCAATCCTCGGCGATTTGCAGGGGCCGAAGATTCGCACCGGCCGGATGCGTGACGGTGCCCTGGCCCTGGTGACCGGGCAACAGGTGACCATTACCACCGACAAAGTATTGGGCGACGGGGACCTGATTCCGACCGACTACGCGGCTTTGCCAGATGACGTCCGCCCCGGTGACCAGATCCTGCTCGACGATGGGCTTTTGGAACTCGAGGTTGTTGAGATTGACAAGCCGCAGGTTCACTGCCGGGTGGTGGTCGGTGGTCTCCTCAAGGACCGCAAGGGGATCAACCTACCTGGGGTGCCGGTCTCGGCTCCGGCTTTGACCGCCAAGGACCGCGACGATCTGGCCTTCTGTATCGACCATGAGCTCGACTATGTCGCCCTCTCTTTTGTGCGCTCCGCCAACGAGGTGGAAGACCTCAAGAACTATATCTACCATCGCGGCTCTGCGCTGAGGGTGATCGCCAAAATCGAAAAACCTCAAGCGGTTGCCGATTTCGAGGCGATTCTCGATGCAGCCGATGGCATCATGGTCGCCCGTGGGGACCTTGGGGTGGAGATCAACCCGGAAAAAGTTCCCCTGATACAGAAGCAGATCATCCGCAAATGCAA
>PKTY01000229.1 GCA_002869725.1 Desulfuromonas sp.
CCGCTCCGGCAGTGCCGAAATCCTCAAGGGGGGTCACATAGGTGATATGCACTCCGAATTCGCTGCCATCGCCAAAATACTTCTTGATCACTTCCGGCTGGTGGTAGAGCAGCAGAACCAGGTCGGTGATACCGTGATTTTTGAGGAGAGTGACAATATGTTCCATGATCGGCCGATTGATCAGCGGGATCATCGGCTTAGGAAGGTTGATGGTCAGCGGATGGATGCGGGTGCCGAAACCACCGGCCATGATGACAGCTTTCAAGGGAGCCTCCTGGAGATATCTGTACGGGGAAAATGATTAAACGCGGGGTTCAAGAATACGCTGCACGGTCTGCTTGAGCTCGTCGAGGTTCGAGCTCTTCACCACATAACCATCAGCCAACCATGAAGAAAAATCGCTCTGGTAGCTGCTGAAGGCACTACAGAGGATGACCGGAAGGTTGTCGTATTCACGGCTGATCCGCTTCAAAAGTTCAAGTCCGCTCTCCTGATCGAGCTTGATGTCAAGAATGACCAGATCCGGTCTTTTCTCCCTCAGCAGCGTCATGGTCTCGCTACCGTCGCGCGCGGTTCTGACCTGATGCCCTTCGTCTTCCAGTTCGAGGGCAAACAGGTGGCGGATATCATCTTCATCATCGACAATCAGTATCTCGGCCATGTCCCTCTCCTCCGGTGAAGGTCGGTCAGCAAGGAGTTTCATTATAGCAAGGCCGTCACCGACTGCAACGATTTGCGAAGGTGTCGAATGCTTTCTTCGACGTCAATCCACCTCTTGTAAGGGCTGCATCTGGATGGCATAGTGCGGCCATGATCGGTAAACGTTACCAGCTGTTTTCGCAGCACCTCAAACAGCGCTTTGGAGGCCGCGTTCACAAGATTTCAGTCGATGCCGGTTTCGGCTGTCCCAACCGTGGAGGAGGACGCATGGGGGCAGGCTGCCTGTTCTGCGACCCTGGAGGCTCGGGGGCAGTGGGCATCGACCGGCAACTGACAGTAGCGGCCCAGCTAGAGGCGGGTAAGGAGGTCATGACCCGCAAGTACAAGGCCTCTCAGTTCATCGCCTATTTCCAGCCTTTTTCCAATACTCTTGCACCTGTTGCAACCCTGCTCCAGCTCTACGACCAGGCTCTGGCCGTCCCCGATGTGGTCGGACTGGCAGTCGGCACCCGGCCAGACTGCCTGCCCGAAGAAGTCCTCGACCTGCTTGCCGAATATCACCAACGCACCTATTTCTGGCTGGAACTCGGCCTGCAGAGCCGCCACGACCAAACCCTGGCTTTTTTGCGGCGCGGCCATGACTGCGCGACCTTTACCGACACCTACAGCCGCGCCAAACAGCGCGGCCTGCGTGTCTGTGTGCATGTGATCCTCGGACTGCCCGGCGAGGACCGTGCCGCCATGCTGGCCACAGCCGACCTGCTCGCCGAACTGGAGGTCGACGGCGTCAAGCTTCACCTGCTGCATGTGCTCCGAGGCACTCCGTTGGGTGAAATTTACGAAAAAGGCGAGGTTAAGGTTTTCACCCGAGACGAGTACGTGCAGGTGGTCGCCGACGTGATTGAACGACTGCCGGCGAAGACCCTGATCCACCGTTTGACCGGTGACGGTCCCCGCGATCTGCTGCTGGCCCCGCTCTGGTCGCTCAACAAGTGGGAGGTGCTCAACGCCATCGATGATGAGCTCGAGCGGCGCGGCACCAGGCAGGGGAGTTTGTGGACGGGAGACTAGCGGCGAAGGTCATCCGGCTGCGGCAGCAAGGGCGGCACCGATAATCCCGGCATCATTGCCCAGCAGGGCCGGAACAACCCGGGTTGAGACGGTCAGCAAAGGGAGAAACTGGTCATGCTCTCGACTGATCTCGCCACCGAGAATCAGCAGATCCGGCCAGAGCAGTTCGTTGAGCCGTTGCAGGTAGCGATCGAGGCGGCCGGCCCACGCCTGATAAGAGAGTTGCTGCTGCTGTTTGACAGCTGCCGACGCATAGCGTTCGGCCACGTCATCGTTGATCAGCAGGTGACCGAGTTCGGTATTGGGAATCAGCCGGCCGTCTCGAAACAGGGCTGAGCCGAGCCCGGTGCCGAGGGTGATCATCAGGACGGTTCCGCTCTGACCGCAACCGTTGCCAAACTTCATTTCAGCCAGACCGGCCGCATCAGCATCGTTGAGAACCGTCACCTTGCAGCGGGTAGTTGTCGCCAGAAGCTGACCGACATCAAAACCAATCCAGCCTCGGTCAATATTGGCCGCGGTCCAGGTGGTGCCGTTGCGGACCACCGCCGGCACGCCGCAGCCGATAACCCCTTGCCACTGAAAATGCCTACTGATCTCAGCAACCCGGTCGGCAACAGCCTGTGGAGTGGCGGGGATCGGCGTCGGCAGGCTCAACCTCGGTGCAGTTAGTTCTCCTCGCGACAGATCGACCGGCCCGCCTTTGATGGATGAGCCGCCGATGTCGACACCGAGAATCCGCATGGGTCTACCCTTAGGGCTACAGTACAGAGAAGGGAGCTGGCTTAAGACTCCGCGTTGAGATCTTGCTGAATTTTGCCGACCTGCGAGTCATCAAGGACCGGCTGCTTCTGCAGCCGCTTGTAATAGAAGTTCTGCCCGTAGAGAACCGCTGCCGGGTTGTGGCCGGTGACCCGGTCCTTAACCACCAGGGTGGTGACCGGAGCCTCGGAATATTTGCTGAACAGCATGTCGTGGCCGACACACAACCCCATGATGATGTTCATCTCCATCCCCTCCTGATTGAGGATGCGGGCCTGGGCAATCGGGTTGCAGGCCGGCTCGAAAGTGCCGGGGCGAACCTTGTCGCCCTCGTGCAGGCCAAGATCAAGTTTGTCGATGCTCCCCGCCTTACAGCAGGCCGAATAGGGCTCAAAACCCTGGGCACGCAGGATGTCGGAAAGCTTGGCGCACTCGTCGAGCAGACCGATGCAGGTGGCCATGCCGATCTTTTTGAAACCCATCAACCGGGCCAGAGCGATCAGATCCTCGATGCGGGTCCATCGAGCATTGACCGCCTCCGAACCAGGAACCGGCTGGTAGCAGAGCCCCTCGACCTTGGCGGCCACCTTGGCCAGGCGGGCGTCG
>PKTY01000318.1 GCA_002869725.1 Desulfuromonas sp.
AAACCAAGACAAAATTGCGGTGGGGATGTCCTCTCAACTCTAAGCCTCAGTGTGCTTTCTTTGTTGAAAAAATTCAGCGACCAGCAGCATCAGTTCGGTCGAACTCTGACCATCGATGCGTCCGCCGATCCCTTGCTTTCAGCGACCGAAACTTCAATCTTTTCCTTGGGGACATTCAGCTCGATCAACAAATTACGGACAGCCATGGCTCGATAAAACCCCAAGCGCTTCGACTCTGAAAAGCCAACCGGGACATCGACAGTGATGCGTGCTTCCCCGTGTTCGGAAAGAGGAAGAAGAGATTTAAGTAACTGTTTCTTTTCAGACTGAGAAAAATCGACGGCCTCGTCAGTAAAGCGCACGATGATCTCGAAGTCATTGGGAAGAACCCTGTTCAAACCCTGCAGAGGGTCGGGGGGAGAAACCGTTGCGTACACAGTCTCTTTAACGGCGGGAACTTCCACTGCACGAGACTTCTCAGCGGCAAGGAGCTGGCTCAGGCGCTCCACCTCACGCTTGAGCGCCTCGTTCTCTTTAAGGGCTGCCGTGTCCTGTTCAGCAACCAAAGGTTGTGCTTGAGTAGTCGCCTCGACCTTCGCTTTTTCGCCAACCAGCTTACTGGAACGTCCGAGTTCAAGGGCAAACATGAATACAGCGACAATCAGAATCGTCAACAGGAACAACAGATTCAGGATCAGGTTGGTCGTGGCATCGACGTAACCGGGCCAGAAAATATCTGAGCCATCAGCGTCATCATGACGGGAAGCAGCCATCGTTCATCTCCATTCTATCTAGAGCTCTTCTTGCTCGTAGGCAGCCGACTCATTTGTCGAGGGCGTTCCTTGCGTGAGACGCACCAGTTCGGCAAGAGTGTTCATTTCGAAAATATGCAGGCTGATCAAACGCGAGCGCACCTGGTAATAACGATCATAGACATCAAGCAGGTCGAGCAAGGACTGGTTGCCTGAAAGCATCCTTCTCGACATGGCCTCTGCGGCCGTGGAAATCGAGTCCAACTCCTGGTAACCTGAGACAAGACGCTCCCTGGTTGTCTCCAGCGCATCAAAATTGGCGGAGAGGGCCTGGACGATCAGTCGACGCTGGTTGTCCAGTCTGGCTTGAAGTTCGTGATAACGCGCTGTCTTCTCCTTCTGGTAGTGGTAGTCTTTCCCGCCACTGAGAAGGGTCCAATTCAAGACCAGCATCATCCGTTGGTCCCGGCTGCTGGTCTGGTCGCCACCAGCTCCCTTGGAATAGGTGTCGGTAAGCTCGGCATCAAGGCGCGGCAAATGACGAGTTGTTGCCGAAAGTTGATCGGTTCTCGCAGCTTTGAGTTCAGTCACCAGAGAAGAAACGTCAGGATTGGAACCCATAGCCGCAGCAACAGCCAGTTCAAACGTTTGCGGAAGATTGTCTGCACCGACCTGTTCAACCCGGGGCAAAGCCACCCGTTGCGGAATCAGGTTGGTCAAACGCACAAATTCAGCGCCGGCTGTGGCATGGGCCGACTCCTGCTCCAATCTCGACGAAAGAGTGGCCTGGATACGGGCACGAACCCGGGCCATATCGGAGACACTTGAAGCACCGGCATTGGCCCGCTTTTCAATGTAGTCGAGAAGCTCGCCAAGACGGGCCTCAAAGTCACGAGTGACATCGGCCAGCAGCCGGCTGGAAACCAGGGAGAGATAGGCTTTGACCGTCTCAATGTATGACTCGGCATCACTCCCCCGGTAATTCTCCTGCCTGGCCAGCTCAAGGTGTTTGCGGCGCCGCCAATCAAGCAAGGAGGAGAAATCAAGAAGAGGTTGGCGAAGAGTCACAGAAGTGTCGGTCCGCAAATGACGGTCTTTGTCCTTTAGCTCCCCGCTTGCTTCATCGATCACCGCCGACGGCATGGACGTTTCGTAACCTCTGCTCAGGCGAGTTGACAACGAAGGGAGCAACAAACCAAGGGCCTGACCGGTCTGTGCCGCGGCCTGCTCGCTGCGAAACATCGCAGCCTTGAGTTCAGGGCTAAAATCGCGTCCTGCTTTAACCGATTGCACAAGATCGGTTGTAGCCACCTTACTGGCCAGGCTATCACCCCAAAGCTCAGGGTTGGTCAGACTAGCAATGAACTGACGATTGAGGCTATCCAACACCTCAATTTCAGAGGCACCAACCAGCCCGACAAGGGTCTGCTCCGCAGGAGCCTCAAAACGACCAGAATCAATCCGCGAGACCGACCTTTGATCCTCAACCGGAACAACTGATTGCTCCGGTTGATCCTCGGAGACAGCAGTCGGGCTGAGCGCGTCCAGCGGGACCAGGGGATTTTCAGGCAGGTAGGGGACAGCGCCTGCCTGAACAGTGATCAGAGAAAATAACGAAAAGAGAGCAACAACCCCTACTTTGAACCAGTCAATCACCACAACACTCCAACTGAACTCATCACATGACCTTCTCGCATCGGGTTATTGAAGACAAAACTGTGCCCAAACCGCCTGTGAAAAAGCCGCAGAAAACCTGTTAAATAGCAGTACGCTTTATGCAAGACAGTCGCATCCCTGCACGATATCAAGGCGTTTGCCTAAAAATATCGCGTGTAAACAAAGACCGAATGCCTGTATCGCTCAAAAGAGCACACAAAATCAGGCAAAAATCACATATATTATTGCAAGCCTTGGGCCGACGGAAACAACGGGAAACACAACTTGGCGGGGGATGACCTGAGAAACCTTAACGGCAAACCCGATAGCCACGACTCAACCTGCAGCCCCCCTGATTTTCTCCTTGACACTCTAACAAACCATAGACTAGTATCCGCAACATGTTCCCTTGGTATTATGCCAAGGTGTTAGCCCCGTGATTCCCCTCCTTCACGGGGCCTTTTTTATACCTATCCCAAACAATTACCCACCTCACAATTGAACACAATAGCGCCATCGCTCAGTCAAAACGCCTTGAATGCCTTAAGCAGTTGCGGCATCAGCTGTTTTTTCCGGGACAGGACCCCTTTAAGCTCAAACAGATGACTATCGACCCGAGGATAATCGATCAGTTCCATCAGTTCGGCTGCTCCA